>CANPYB010000038.1 GCA_947587605.1 Candidatus Gastranaerophilales bacterium | reverse complement strand
GGGACGGAAGGATTCGAACCTCCGAGATGCCTGGACCAAAACCAGGTGCCTTACCACTTGGCGACGTCCCATTACCTGTAACTATTATATATTATTAAGAGCGAAATTAAATGTCAAGACATTTTAAATACGCTATATACTTTTATTTTTTTTTATGGGTTAATAAATACATAATATATTTATAAGGACGAAAAAAATGCAAGCACGCAGAGCAGCCAGAGAATTAGCTTTAATATTATTTTCACAGGCACAAGTTATAGAGAACCAAAACAAATGGGATTTTCAAGATATCATTTTAAAATCGGTAAGAACACTTACGAATAATTCAACAGATGAACTTAACTCTGCAGCTGCCTCCATATTGGAAATGAAAGAATATATTGAAGAATACGAATCAAATCATCCTAATAATTTGGAACGTCCCATTGATGTTTCAAACATTCCTGTTCCAATTCCGACTACAGCCGATATGCAGGCAAAACTTGATGAACTGCTTAATATTGCCGAAAAAACTATGCTTGCAATTGAAATAGCAGAAATGGCAGCATTGGAAGAAAATTCGGATGTCAAAAAATATATCATACAAATTGCAAATGCGTACAAAGAACACAGAAGTGATATTGACGAGCAGATTAAAAAATTTGCGCTTGGCTGGGATATAAACAGATTGGTTAAAATGGATAAAGACATACTTCGTATTGCAATCAGCGAACTTTTATATATTAAAAACACACCCGTAAAAGTTGTTATTGATGAAGCGGTTGAACTGGCTAAAAAGTATTCAACGGAAGATTCAGGTGCCTTTGTTAACGGTATTTTAGGCAAAGTTGTTATTGAAAATAACCTTAAATAAGGATTTTTATGTTTGATTTTTTCAAAAAAAATAATAATGAAAAAGAAAAGTCTTTTTGGAATTTTTCTTTTGAAAAATTAAAAAATACCATTTCCAATACGGCTCAAAATCTTGTAAGTGATGTTGTTTCCACTGTTGAAGAGGAAGAAGAATTTGATGACTTTATACTTGATGATATGGAAGATTTGCTTATTAAAGCTGATATAGGCGTTAATCTTGCTTCTTCTATAACTGATAAATTAAGGAAACAAACTAAAGTTAAACCGTCTCAGATAAGAGAATTTTTAAAAAACGAATTCAAACAAGTATTGGAAGAAGCAGGCAATACAGAACTTAATTTCAAGGACAACGAATTAAATATTTATTTTGTTACGGGAGTTAACGGGGCAGGGAAAACAACGCTAATTGCTAAACTTGCAAATAATTTCAGACTGTCGGGTAAAAAGGTATTATTAGCAGCTGCAGATACATTTAGAGCAGCTGCCGAAGAACAGCTTGATATATGGGCAAACCGTGCTCAAGTGGATATAGTTAGGAAAGACGGCATTGATCCTGCTGCAGTTGTTTATGATTCAATAAAAAAGGCACAAAACGAAAATTACGACGTATTAATTATTGATACTGCAGGCAGACTCCAAAATAAGCATAACTTAATGCAGGAATTAAATAAAATTAAATCCGTTATAGATAAACTTGCACCTGAGGCTTTAAAAGAAAGCATACTTGTGTTAGATGCAAATACCGGTCAAAACGGATTATCACAGGCTAAGCTGTTTTCCGAAGCAGTAGATTTAACCTCAGTTGCGCTTACCAAACTTGACGGAAGCGCTAAAGGCGGAATTATTATCGCTATTGCAAAAGAATTTAAACTGCCTGTAAAACTTATCGGTGTAGGCGAAAAACTTGAAGATTTAAAACTTTTTAATGCGGATGATTTTATAAACGCTCTTTTTCAAAAAAACAATTAGCAAATTTTATTATGTCCATGTTTTTGAAAAAACAACGAAAGGGTAAAAAATGAACATAAAATCTGTTAACGGCGCAATAGGATTATATCAAAATTTTGGGGCAAACAATAACCAAGCAGTTAACAAGCCAAAATTTCTTGAAAGAATAATATCAAGGGCTATTATGAACTCGGGAAAATATCAAGCAGCACCTGAAAGTGAAAGTCAAATGACGGACATTGAATCAAGCACATATGATTTTTTCCTAAAAGAAAATCCAAGTGATGAAACAATTGAACCGGTTACTACTCAATTAAAATCCGGAACTGTCAGAACCGATAAAATAAAAAGTGATGTTATGGCAGGAACATTTATTGAGTCTGATTTTAACCCGCCCGTAAACGGTGTTGCCAAAATGAAAATCATTAAAAATGCTTCAGGTGATATTGCCGAAATTAAGACTTTTGACACAGACGGTCAAGTGTTGAAGAATGTTATATATAATCGTGATTTTAACAGTTACTATCATAATGCGCATAAACCTCAATCAATAGTAATAACTGATAATCAAGGCAGAACTACAACAATTTCGAATGATTTTTTAAATCACAAACCAAGTCAAATTAAGTCAGTTACTATTAAAACTCCGGATGGCGAAACAAAGACAACTGTCATTCCCCACTCTTTATCGGATAAAATAAAAGATAAAGCTGTTGAGCTCCAATGGAGAATCAGACAGTCAACTAATTAAAAATCCATATACAAATAATAGTTGTAACAATTCCTGTTATAATCAATGCAAGAGTTGCCATAACAACTTGTTTGGGACGATTCTTTTCAATACAGCTTGATGTTCCGAGTACATGACTTGCCGCACCGATTGCAATACCTATAGATATATCGCTTTTTATATGAATAAGTTTTAACAGCTTATGACCGAATACCGCACCGTATATTCCTGTTAATGCTACTAAGCAGGCAGTAAGCTCGGGTATTCATCCTATTGCCTTGGATATTTCAAGTGCAATTGGTGTTGTTACTGATTTTGGCATTAATGAGGTTATAATCTGCCAATCAGAATGAAATACTTTGCCTATAAAATAGCTTGTTAAAAGTGCTGTTAAAATTCCTACTGCAAACCCTGTATATATTGCCCTTTTATTTTTAGTCAGCAGGTCTATATTTTCGGATAACGGATAACCGAGTGCTATTGTTGCAGGTCCGAGCAATAAAGTCAAAAAACAGGCCGATTCATTATATTTTGTATAATCTATTTTCAAAAAATATAAAATCAATATTAAAATAACACCCGTAAATACATTTGCATTTATAAACTTAAATTGTTTTTGCCGTTTCAGCCATAGTGCAAATTCATATATTAAAACCGTCGCAATAAGCCCTAAAGGATTAATCATTTTTCATTCTCCTCATTTTGCGCAATCTTATATATTTAATTATGTTATCTGTTATAATTGCCGTTAATAATAGTGTTAAAGTAGCTGTAACCATCACATTTATTAATATCGGAATAAGATTTTTTTCTATTATTGAATAATAAACAATAATCCCGACAAGCAAAGGTACAAACATAACAGGCATATTTTTTAACAAAAGAGCACATATACCTTCAATCCATTCTTTTTTTATAATATTCAGTTGTATGAGGCAGGAGAATATTATCAAACCCAAAATCGGTGCAGGCAGTAGCAAATGGAACATCTTTACCGCAATATTACAAATATATTGTATAAATACGATTATTAAAAATCCCCAAATGTATTGTATTAAATGTTTCAAGCCAATATCCTTTTTAAAGAAGCATATCACTAAAAAATTGAATTTAAAAGTTGTTTTGTAATAATCGATATGATAATATAACTTTGAAAGGATACGGCTTAATGAGCTTTTGTAAAAGACCTTTTGAAGAAATTGAAATCCATAATACGGGCGAGGTTTATGCTTGCTGTCCGAATTGGAATAAATTTTATTCACTGGGAAATATTTATAAAGACTCTTTTGAAGATGTTTGGAATTCCGATAAGGCAATTGATTTAAGAGCTCGCATTTTAAATAATGATTATTCTTTATGTGATTATGACGGATGTGCATATTTAAAGCAAAACTACTTCCCAAACAGATACGAATATGAATGCAAACCCAAAATGGATACATATCCGTTAACGGTTAAATTTGTTTATGATTATGAGTGTAACATTGCCTGCAAAATCTGCCGTGACAAAATAAAACGATTGAGCGAGGATGAACTTGAGTTATTAAATTCCAAAATTGATACATTTTTTCTCCCGATGCTCAAATCAGCAAAAGTGTTAATAATCAATGCTTACGGAGATCCTTTCGGTTCAAGGCACAGCAGACTTGTTATACAAAAAGCGGCAAAAATGTACCCCGATTTAAAATTTGATTTTCATACAAACGGGATTTTATGTGATGAAGTCCATTTTAAAAACTTAAATATAACACCCGAAAGAATAGATAAAATAAGAATTTCAATTCATGCTGCCACTGCAAAGACATACGGTAAAATAGTTCCGAACGGTGAAATTTATTTCCCCCAAATTATAGAAAATTTAAAATACCTGCAGAAAATAAGAAAAGATTGTAGTTTTCCGGTTTATATACATTTTGTAATTACAAAATTTAATTATAAAGAGATGCCCGATTTTGTTAAACTTGCAAAGAAAGTAAATGCAATTCCCTGTTTTTGGGAATTCAGACAGGAAAATTGTGCTTACCACAATAATGATGATAATTATATCTATAAAGAAGAACATTCTTTGCATAAAGACTTTTTAAAGGTTTTAAATAATCCTATATTTCTTACCTGTAAAGATAATATATCTCCCATCATACTTAATTTAATTATGAAAGAACAGCGGAACAAAAAAAGGAGCTTATTCAGCTCCCTTTTCAAACAATAAAAAATTTATTTTACCGTAAATGTTGCACTTACGGTTGCAACGACTTTTTTCTCTATTGTAGTTGTATCATTTATTCCATAGTCGTTTACCTCGGTCGAGTCAATCGGAACAATCTGAAATACGCCAAGTTTTGCGCTTGTCATAACACCGATTTTACCGTTTGTTCCTTTTACCAAACTTTGAGCGCGTTCCTTAGCATTTTTAGCCGCTGCCGCTGCGGCATTAATTTTTATATCATCAAGGTTTGATACATAATACTGCACAGCTTCGGAATTAAGATTAATATCATTATTTACCAGAAGATTAACTTTTTTTGAAATTTCCGTTAATTTGTTAATATCTTTTGATTTTACGGTTACAGATTGGCTTGCGACATAATAATCAACTTCATTTGTTGTATTATAGCTTCCGGGGAACTTTTTATACTGAGGATAATTATCTACTACGGAAAATTCAAGAGTATTTTCATCAATTCCCTGTGATTTAAAGAATTCTTTTATTTTATTGGAGTCAGCTTCTAATTTTGAATATGCACCTTTTAACGAAGGGGTTTGCGCGGAATATCTGATTGTCCAAGAGGCACTGTCAGATGTAACTTTTTGGCTGGCACTGCCCGTTACTCTGATTGTTTGATTTTGCAATTTTTGAAAATCCACAACGGCTTTAGATAAAATATATGTTGAAAACACACTGCCTAGTGCAATCATAACCCCTAATAAAAATACTTGATAGTCTTTTATCTGCATATTTATACTCCTTTTTTTTAATAATAAAAGATTTTGTAAATTATTACAATATTATTTGTCTTTAAAAATTATATTTACTATAATAAAAAAAAATGGAGTTTAAAAGTATGAAAAGACGTGATTTTATATGCGGTGCAGCTTGCTTTCTTGGAGGAATAGGATTAAGTGAAATTAAAAATAAACTTAACTCGCCACCAAAACCAACAATAACAAAACCGGAAGATTATCCAAAATTAGAAGATGAACTTGGAGGCTTTACTGTATGTCTTGCAACTCATTGTAATCTAAATTGCAAAGGTTGTGATACGTATTCACCGCTAGCCGGCAAAGGAGAATTTATTACAATTGAACAATTTACTAAAGACATTACAAAATTAAAAGAACTTGCTCCGGAGCGAGAGTTCCATTTCGCTTTTTTAGGCGGTGAACCTTTATTAAATCCGGATGTAATACCTATTTTAAAATTAAAGCACAAATTATATCCAAATTCTAATTCTGATTTGTTAACAAATGGTATTTTGTTAAATACAATGAATGATGATTTTTGGCAAACCATAAAAGACTCTAATATTAATTTATGTATTACAAAATATCCTATAAACATTGACAGAACCATATATGAAAAAAAAGCTCAACAATATGGAATTAACATTCGATATGATATTCCCCGGGCAAATAAATTATTTGATATAAACACCCATGAAGTAATTTCAGAAGATTATGAGCAAGACGGTTTTCCTTGGGGTAAAAATATTATTGATTTAACAGGAAGTCAAGATTATGTGGAAAAAAGATATAATTGTCATCATATAGGGTATACTCATTATTGCAGAGGAAATATTTATTATTGTTATGTACATGCATATATTCAATCATTTATAAATTATTTTAAGGTAAATATCCCTATAACAAAAGATGATTATATAAAAATAGCAGATGTAAAAGATATATCTGATATTGACAGATTTTTATCTGTTCCAAAACCTTTATGCAGATTTTGTAAGCAATGCCATAATACTTGTTACGGCGGCAATCCCTTGGAATGGGATTTCTCCAAAAGAGAAATTACCGAATGGACATAATTATTGTATCTTTTTTAATGAAGAAATGAAATTATTATGCTCAACATCACCGTCAACTTTTGTTACAAATATTTGACAGTCTTTGTCATCGGCTTCAATTGGCGGCAATTGCGAGAGCTCTGCCTGATAATAATTAGCGTCATTTCTTGATTTTAAAGGTATTCTGTTTGCAAGACTGTTTAGTGATATTTTTCTTAAAAATCCTGCAATACCTTTATTTTTATTGCTGAATTTAGTATAAATTCTTAAAATTGCGTCACTGTTTTCAAGGTTATATTTTCCCACTATAAATGCGCTTAAGGTTGGCGAAGATGATTTTATTTTCATTATTTCAATTACGTTGTTTCTAAGTTTTAATTCACCTTTTATTTTATCAAAGCTGCCGTCGGGGATATTTATAATGTCTGAAAATATGGTAGGACTAAGCATTGTAATCGGATTTCTAAATACCGAAGCAAAATTTAAAATATACTGAACCAATCCTATTTTTTGAATTGCTCCGTTTTTAACTTCAAACAATATATTACCGTTTAATTTTAAACTATCATCGGTGTTTAATTCAATTAATCCGCTTGCTTTTCCTTGAATTTCACGTTTTAAATTTAAAATGGCGGTTGACATTATATCGGAATCTACTTCTTTTATGCCAAGCCGAATATAATATTTATGATTTTTCAAATCGCAGTTTACTTTGGCATTAGTATGTCCGCCCGCGATTTCAAACATATTGGAAGCAAGTTTAAATATGCCGTTTTTATCCAAGGTCATATTTGCTTCCACATCAGCAAAATTAATTTCGTTATAACTTCCCTTTTGAATTTTAACCTGTGCATTTTCAATAATTACATTAGTCGGGTCAAAGCTCATATTTGTATCGTCGGAGTTTTCAATATCTTCATTATTATAAGAAGCCTGTTGAACGGGAGAGTTCAGTGCTTTCATTATTCTTGCTATATCAATATTATCAACGACAAAGGAGGTATTTTTAATTATAATCGGGAAAATAATTTTATTTAAAATACTGCCGTTAAAAGTCCAGCCGCAGCGTCTGTACTTGCCGTCTGCGTTTATTTTAATTAATCCGCTTTCGGTTGTAATTTTACCGGATTTCAAAAACACTCTTTGAGGCGGGATTAAAACCTTTTCCGCTTCAAGCGTTCCCTCTAATATAGGAACAGCACCGGTATTAACATAGTGCATATCGCCCCAAAATGTACCTTTTTTAAACATCTTTTGTCCGATTAAGACATTTAAAAATTCACCGGGCAGAGGTTTTGGAATTTGAAAGCCTAAATCTGATATTTTTCCTGTGATGATATTAACATTTCCGTTAAGAGTTATAATCGGCTTCACGTTTGTAGTTTGTTTATTTAATTCTTTTGCAATAAAGTATTTAACCGTTTCTATATTTAAAATATCGCCGTTTAAGTGCATTATGGAGCTTAAGGCTCTGTCATAATTAACGGGGCTTAGTGAAGCACCTTCAATTAATATGTCATCGCCCTTAGCTATTTTTCCCATTGCAATAATATCGAAATTATTATTTTCGGAGGTTATTATGACTTTAGATTGACATTTACCTTTTAAATTAAACTTAACTCCCGATGTTTTTGATAAATATTTTGAAAAGAAATCATCCGTTAAAAGAGTTCTTAAAACAATATTAGCCCGCATTGTTGTAAGGTAATCTTTAACTTCGCCCTCAAGAGTTATGGTGTTTGATTTTTTATTATCGTAATAACCTGTGAAATCCGATAAAAATAAATCATTACCTTTTAATGATACCGTTCCCGATGTAACAGTAAAAGGGAGCATTGCAAGCGGAACAAGTTTTGCGGATAATTTATTAAATTTTATATCGCCCGATATTCCGTTCTTTTTTAATTTAATATTAAAGTCAATATCTCCGTGTATTTTTTTAATCGGAGCTAACGATTCTTTTACATTGTTTTCAACAATATTTGTTCCTAAAAGTTTTAATATATCAGGGATGAAAAACCTTTTTGCGTATACATTTACTTCATAATCGCTGTTATCAGCCTGTGCATTAAAATATATTTTAGAACGATTTATAATCAGAGGGCAGTTTTCAACATATAAATGTTTATTTTTTATAACCACCTTATTATCATCTTTAATTGCGACATTAACGGTTCTGTTTGCTTTTTTTATATCCGCATTTAAGTTAAAATGAACAAAACGCTCAATTTTTTCCCTGTTATCAACATTTAAGTTATCCGCGCTAAGTTCAACAACCGTAATTTCATTAGGATTATAAACAAAAAATCCCTTGTTTAAATATAAAACGGAATCGAATAAATCTATAGTCCAATCTGATTTTACTTTTTCTTTTTTCTTATCCTGTTGGGGGATTAAAGCTGACAATTTATTAATATCAACAAAAATATAATCAGCGCCCAGACGTTCAATTTTAATAATCTTATTAAATATATCTTTAAAGGAAACCGCACAATCGAAATCTGAGAGCTTTATAAGATTTTGATTATCTTTATTAACCGTTAAATCACCGACGGTAAATATAATCTCAGGCGAAAGCGAAGTTTTAAGCTGAGGTTTTCTAATATCAATATCAAGTTTGGCATATTTTTGCGCAATTTTTTCCGAGAGATTAATAAATTTTTCATTGGAAATTATTGCGGGTAATGCTTTTAAATACAAAATAAGAGCCAATGCCGACAGTATAATTACTGTCAATATAAAGCCCAACAAAATTTTAAAAATTAATTTTATCCTCATATCACCATGATATAATAAAAGTATGAAAAAGTTATTAACTTTGTTTTTATTGATATATATGATGTTTCCGCTCAGCGCAATAGCGGAGCTTAAAATAACAAGCGAAAATAACAAATTCGGATTATGTGATGAAAACAACAATATTATTGTAGAACCGATTTATAATAAAATAATAAGGCTCGGAGAAAAAGCCTTTATAGTTCAAAAACGGACAAAATTCGGATTAATAAATACAAAAGGTGAAATACTTGTTCCGATAAAATACAGACACGTTGAGCGGGTTTTGGGCAAATATGCAAAACTCGGGAACTACAGTGATTTCGGGCTGTATGATGAAACTGGATTTCCCGTCATTGCTCCCGTTTATGATTCAATTGACTTACTGTTCGGCGGAATGTTTTTAACATACAAAGACTTTAAATACGGGGTAGTTGATTCTAAAGGAAAAGTCTTGCTGGATAATATGTTTGAAGATATATATATGCCAAAACCAAATGTAATGATGATATTATACAAAGGTCAATGGTATGAAATCGAGCAGGTAAAGGCAGACACCCTCACCCTGCCAGATGACGTCAAAACAGTTGAAACGAACCCCGACTATAAAGTTACAAGTTTAATGGTAAATACGGGCGTGGTTTCGGGTTACTCGTTTTTAACATTTAGCGACTACCTTATAAAATTAATTTCTTCAATATCACCCGCACACGAAGATACTATTGATGAATTAATGCTTTCACAAGGAGCGGATACGGTTAATATATTAATAAAATTCACCTGGCTTCCAAAATATCCTTTTGTTTATGCGAGAAATTATTATAAATATATGCGGAACCCTGCCGGCGGGCCTTTAAGCGGAATAAGGCAAAATCTTATTAATAAAATCAAAAGGGTTGACGAAGAATAAATTTTATATGTATACTATTAAGCCCATTAGCAGGAATATTTAATTAAAGGTAATGAAGACAATACAGAATATAAAAATGAAGTTATTGTATTTCAACCAGAAATTCAAGCCGTAGTTATGGCAAAGGAAAACAATATACCCGTTATATTAATATAAAATTCAATATCTAAAGGTAAAATAAATTACAAACCGTTACAAAAAGATTAATCTTATTAAAGTTTTTTTTAATTTTACCGATAATATTCAATATAAACAATCGGAATACAGTTTCATGGAGATAAGAAAAAAAGATATATTACCCCATGTTCAAGTTAATGAACAGGTTAACCCGCCTAAAAAAGAGCACTCTGAAACAAAAGAAGAAGTACAGGCAAGCTCTCTGGGTGCTATGTCTTCGTATGGCAAAGCCCAAGTGAGTTTAAATTTTAAAGGCAATTCTGCTCAACCCGAAAAAGATAAAATATTATCAGTTATCGATAATGCCATAAATGCTTATGAAAACAATATAAATTGTAATGATGACCGTAAAAAGAAATTTATATATTATTTAAAAAGCGTTCAAAATGATTTTATAAATGGAAATGAAGATATTTCCAAAGACACATATCAAAATATGAAAAAGACCTATCTGTATGACGGTTACCTGCAAGATAATACTGAATTTGCTCAAAGATTATTTAATGAGAAAACAGCTGACGGGAATTACAGATTTGATAATTATTTTATTATATTGACTATCCTTGAAAAATTAACGGAAGAAAACAAAGATATAATATACTCGTGTCTCAATTCAAAAGACGAGCAAGGGCAATATAGATTTGACCAAAATGATATTTATAAATTATTAGAAAAATTAACACCTGAAAATAAAGAATTTTTCCTGCCGATATTAAATTCAACGGATAATAACGGGAGATACAGATTTAGTAAAACAAGTACAAAATATTTAATATCCGTTATAAAACCCGAAGATAAAGAATTATTTTATAAACTTTTAAATGCGGTTGATAAAAAAGGACATTACAGATTTACCGGTTATAATATATTTAATATTTTAACAAATATAAATCCAAATAATAAAGAAACCGCTGATGTAATAACAGATGCAAAAGATACTGACGGAAACTACAGATTTATTGATAACTGCATATCAAATTTGATTACATATTGGAAACCCGAAAATAAAGAAATATTTGACATATTATTTAATGCAAAAAATTCTGACGGTAAATACAGATTTACGGGCAGCGAAATTTTCACTATTTTATTTGAAATAACTCCCGAGAATAAAGATTTATTTTATACTTTATTCTTCATGCGCGCCAATAAAGGCAAATATATTTTGTCAGGTGATATTATTTCCAGAATACTTATACTTGAAAAACAAAAAGGAAATAAAGAGTATGTTCATGATTTGGTTCAAAAAGTTCAAACAGGAGAACTTTTACCTAACTATCTGGGGGTAAGATTTTACGGTGACGAAGATATATCATTTGATGACATAAAAGAATTGGAAAAAATTTTAGATAAATCCGTTCTAAGTAATTTTTCACCTAAAGATATAATATTAGCAATTCAATTTAAGAGTTTAATAAACAAAAATAATATAAACGAAATACCGTTAAGCGAAAAAAAAGGGATATTAAGACAATTTGTTTTATCAAATAGCGGACTTTTTGAAATAAGTCCCGAAGCAAAAGAATATTTGCCGTTAATTCCCGCCTCGCAGGAAGAATATTGCAATATGCTTCCTAATTTAGTTAAATCTATCGGTATAGAAACCAATCCTCTATCAGAAGCTCAAATAAAAAAGGTATTTGAAAATCTGAATACTTTATCTGACATTTTAGCGGGAATGAGTGATGAAGAATTTAGTAATCTTAAAATTGAACAAGAATACCCTTCAAGTGAATTTATAAAAGATACATATTTTACCGTTAAAGATTTAACACCTCAAGAGCGGCAAAAAGTATACGATTATTTTGGATTTGAACTCTATCATAACGAATTTGGAACGCAAATTGATAATGTTCCAAGACATTCATTTGCTATAAAAGGATATCCTGTTAATCTTAATAACGGGAAAAAACTTGCACAAATACAAAATTCTGAAACAAAAGCAGTAGTCGAAAAATTACGACCTTATGTTATTAA
>CANPYB010000037.1 GCA_947587605.1 Candidatus Gastranaerophilales bacterium | reverse complement strand
CCGACCGAGCGGAAAAATCCGAAAGGGGTTTGAAAGCGAGGTTGCAGGGGTTGTGCGAACAGGAAAAACCAAGAGGCGAAATTCCGTACGGACAAAGTCCGGTTAGCAAAGTGTAACCCAATAAATATTAAAATAGTATTTGATAAAAAATAAATTAAAAATAAAGTTATCAACCGAATACTCGTTTTAAATTTCACTAACTGCAACCAAAGGCTTCGTAACTCGCCGAGAAATCGGCTCAAACAGACGAAGCCCTGATATTGTTTCAGTAAGTGAACTTAAAAAACTCCGTATATGGTTTTCAAACTTTATTTTTAATTTATTATTATTGATTAAAAATGCCGTTAATAATATAATTTTACTATGAAACAAAGGTCTCTATTTGATGTAATATCACCCATAATGACAGGGCCTTCCAGTTCGCATACTGCAGGGGCGGTAAGGCTCGGTTTGCTTGCAAGAAATATTTATAAAGAAACTCCACAAAAAATTATATTCAGATTATACAATTCTTTTGCGCAAACAGGAAAAGGGCATGGAACCGATAAAGGTTTGCTCGCAGGCTTGTTTGGCTACAGCGTTGACAGTGAAAAAATTAAAAATATATTTAATGAACCGTCATTAAAAAACATTAATTACGCATACGAATATTTGCAAAATATGGACAGACACCCTAATGCCGTTGATTTTATACTTGAGGGGAAAATCAATATGACGATTTCGGGCAATTCTGTCGGCGCAGGAAATGTGGAAATAACGAAAATTGATGATTTTACAACAAAAATATCGGGTGAATATAATACGATAATCCTGTTTTATAAGGATAAACCCGGCATGATATCAAAGGTATCAACAATAATACAAAAAGAAAATATAAATATCGCCTCGCTTGACTGTGACAGAAATGCAAGAGGTCAAACAGCGTCGATGTGTATATGTGTAGACGGGCAAATTCCGTCAGAAGTAATATCAGAAATCGAAAAAATCGAAGATGTATATTTTGTCAGAAGTATAAAAAAATTAGAGGATTAAATGGATTTTAGTATAAATACATTTGAAAAACTTTTAAGTATTTGTGAAAGTGAAAATAAAAAAATATACGAAATAATGCAGGAAAAAGAGGCATTTGATTTTGATATTGATGTAGAGAATGTAAGAAACAGAGTCGCAAAAAATATAGAAGCAATGAAATCGGCTATAAAAAACGGAATGACCTCAAAAGAAAAGTCATATAGCGGATTATGCGGTGATGATTGTGCAAAACTTCAAGAGCGATATAAAAAAGAATCTCCCCTGTTTGGTAAAATATACGAAAAAATTACAACTTACGCGCTTGCTACCATGGAAGAAAATCTGCGTATGAACAAAATTGTTGCTTGTCCTACGGCGGGTTCATGCGGAATTGTTCCTGCGGTAATAACAGCATTATCAGAAGAAAAGGGACTAAATAAAGAAGAAGAAATAAATGCTCTAATCACGGCAGGAACCGTAGGTTATGTAATATCCGCCAAAGTGGCAATGGCAGGAGCAGTGGCAGGTTGTCAAGCGGAATGCGGGGTTGCTTCTGCAATGAGCGCTGCAGCTGCGGCTCAAATATTAGGCGGCAATGAGCGGCAGAAAATAAATGCAGCAATATTGGCATTAAAAAATATTTTAGGGTTAACATGTGACCCTGTCGGCGGACTGGTTGAAATCCCATGTGTAAAACGCAATGTATTTCTTGCAATTCATGCAATAACAGGTGCAGAATTGAGTTTAGCAGGAATAGAAAGTAAAATACCGCCAGATGAAATAGTTGATGCCATGGTTCAGACGGGACAATTAATGTCGCCTTTATTGAAAGAAACCTCGCAGGGAGGTTTAGCGATTACTAAAAACGGGATATTAATAAGCAGTAAATTATAAAAGCGAGGAAAAAATTGGCTGATTATAATAAAGCAATAAAACAAGAACAAGACAGAAAATTTGCAATATCGCAGCTTGAAGCATCGTTAATACAGTTTTTATTAACTAAAAAGGATATAGAATCTATCCCGGGAGGACATCGGAGAATAAGAGCATTAACCCTGCGGATATTATGCAGCTCAAAAGAACCTTCTTTCGCCGTTCAGCTGGGTATGTGTGAAGCTGTATTTGATGCAATATCCGGATTAAAAACCAAAGGAAGCTGCTTTGGGCTCGAAAGATATATTCGGGATTGGTTTTTACGTTCTTCTATTATGGAGATTATAAAAAGTTTGGCAATTGTTGAAAAATAAGTCTAAAACAAAGAAGAAAATCTTTTCATAGCTTCAATTGTATTTTCTCTGTTTCCGAAAGAAGTTAGTCTGAAGTAGTTTTCGCCGTTTTTGCCAAACCCGCTTCCCGGAGTTCCTACTACTGCAATTTTATTTAATAAATAATCAAAGAAATCCCAAGAAGACATATTGTTAGGACATTTTAACCAGATGTAAGGCGAGTGTTTTCCGCCCGTATACCAAATATTGAGTTTATCCATTGTGTCTGATATTATTTTTGCATTTTCGCTGTAGTATGCAATATTTTCTTTTATTTGTTTTTGCCCGTCGGAGCTGAATATAGCTTCCGCACCGCGTTGAACAATATAAGGAACACCGTTAAACTTAGTTGTTTGACGTCTTAACCAGAATTTATTTAATTGAGTTCCTTGCTTAACAAGTTCTTTAGGCACAACCGTATAACCGCAGCGAGTACCCGTAAAACCTGCCGTTTTAGAAAATGAGCAAAACTCTATTGCGCAATTTTTAGCGCCCTCTATTTCATATATACTGCTTGGAAGTTCATCTGATTTAATAAAACACTCATAAGCCGCGTCAAAAAGGATAATAGCATCATTTTTGAGTGCATAATCAACCCATTTTTTAAGTCCGTCTTTTGTATAAACGGCACCTGTCGGGTTGTTAGGCGAGCAGATATATATAATATCGCATTTTACATTTTCGTCAGGCAGCGGAAGAAATCCGTTTTCTTCATTAGCATCCGCAAAAATGATTTTTCTGCCTGCCATTATATTGGTATCAACATAAACAGGGTAAACAGGGTCAGGAACTAAAACTGTGTTGTCTAAAGCAAAAATGTCCAGAATATTGCCTAAATCACTTTTAGCTCCGTCAGAGATAAATATTTCATCGGCGGCAAGATTTACGTGTTTATTTTCATAATATTTTTTTATAGCCTCACGTAAGAAAGCATAGCCTTGCTCAGGCCCGTAGCCTTTAAACGTAGCTTGCACCCTCATTTCATCAGCGGCTTTTTTAATTGCTTCAACAACAACAGGCGCTAAAGGCAATGTTACATCACCAATTCCGAGTCTTATTATTTTTTTATCGGGATTTGTGTTTGAAAATTCGGCAACTTTTTTTGCTATTGTCGAAAATAAGTAGCTGTCTTCCAGATTTAAATAATTTTTATTGATGTTCATAGCTTCTCCCAAACTTATGTCGTTTACATGCTCATCTTTATAGTATAATAAAATAAAGATTAAGTAAAAAGGAAAAAAATATGGCAGTAAGACAAAGACAACACGAACAAGACCCTATGGTAAGACGTACAAATTTTGACGCGGTAGAATCTAATTTAACTGATGAGCAGGCAAAGCTGGAAGCATCAAGATGTTTAAATTGTAAAAACCCCAGATGTGTACAGGGCTGCCCTGTAAATATAAATATTCCCGGTTTTATTCACGAATTAAAAGAAGGAAATATTGAAAAAGCAGGCGAAGTTATTAGAGAATCAAGTTTATTACCGTCTGTATGCGGCAGGGTATGCCCGCAGGAACGTCAGTGTGAGGGCAAATGCGTTTTAGGCATTAAATCTGAACCGATAGCAATCGGAGCATTAGAAAGATATGTTGGTGACGCTACAAATGCACAGATTGGTGAAATAAAAGAAACGGGTAAAAAGGTGGCAATTATAGGTTCAGGATGTGCAGGTATTACTGCAGCAGCCGACTTACGCCGTGCGGGACACGAAGTTGTTGTATTCGAAGCATTACATAAACTTGGCGGTGTTTTAAGGTATGGTATTCCTCCATTCAGACTCCCGAGAACATTCTTGGATAAAGAGATATCCAATTTAAAAGCTATGGGTGTTAAATTTGTTACTAATGTTGTTGTAGGTAAATCTATTACCGTTAAACAATTAAAAGATGACGGGTTTGACGCAATCGTTATAGGCTCGGGTGCAGGGCTTCCTAAAATGATGGGAATTCCGGGCGAAAACTTAAACGGAGTATATTCCGCTAACGAATTTTTAACCCGTGTTAACTTAATGCAGGCAAATTTAGAAGAAACACCTACTCCTATAAGAGTCGGGGAAAAAGCTGCAATAATCGGCGGCGGTAACGTCGCAATGGACGCTGCAAGAGTTGCCGTTAGAATAGGGTTTAAAAAAGTTTATATTATGTACAGACGTACGGAAGCAGAACTTCCCGCAAGATTGGAAGAAATCCGCCACGCTAAAGAAGAGGGTGTAATTTTCCAATTCTTACATGCCCCGAAAGAAATTTATAATAAAGACGGCTATGTAGGCGGTATGCAGTTTGAAATAATGGAACTTGGTGAACCCGATGAATCAGGCAGAAGAAAACCGATACCTACAGGTAAAACAATGGATTTAGATGTTGATACCGTTGTTGTTGCTTTAGGTACAGGTCCTAATCCTACAATACAGGCTTCCATGCTTAGAGATAATATGGACTTGGAAACAAACCCTAAAGGTTACATTATTATTAATGCTGAAACGGGCGAAACTTCTATTGACGGAGTTTATGCAGGTGGTGATGTTGCTCCGACGGGCTCATCTACTGCAATTAACGCAATGGGTGCAGGTAAACGTGCAGCTAAAGCTATTAATGAATACCTTGCTAAATAGTAAATTAAATGTATACAAAAAACTGTCTTATTTTTATAAGACAGTTTTTTTGTATTTTATTATATATACAGACAATGAGTTTTTAAAAAGTCGATGCAAGTCTTTTTATCCATAACTTCAGTTGTCATTTCATGTTCTTTATAATTAGAAGATGTATAATATGTAACTTCATAAGAATTATCGTCTAATTTTTTAATGCTGCCTCCGCATAATCCTTTGTCATTATATAATTCATCTTCCGTTAATGTTTTTACGGTTGGCGGATTATTTCTATATTGGGGAAGAAAAGATTTTGTTGTTATGGTATAAGTACCGTCTTGGTTTCTTGCGATTTGATGACTTCCCGTAAATATAATATGAGGTCTTAGTAAAATTTTATCGTCAGAGAGCGGAACTCCCGAATTAAAATCTTTATCAAATTTTTCCTCAGCACTCATTGTTTGAATGTTTGGATTATATTGTTTAGCTAAATCAGCATTGATTGTTGGTAATTCATTTGCAACTTTTTCCATAAAAGTCGGAAATGACATAAACTCGCCTTGTATATTACCTAACATATCAGGTTTTGCGGATTTATCATAAACATACATGCCTGTTATGCTTTTTCCGTTTTCTGTACCTGTTAATTGCCTTACACAATATGTTTTACCGTCTTTTGTACTTTTATATTCTAAAGCGGGCTTATTTGTAGGTGTCCATTGAATAGTCATATTTTCCTTCCTTTCTCCTTACATTTGTATATATAATAAAACAATTTGCTGTGAAAAATTGATGTTTTTATTAAAATTTTGTAATTATTTTAATTTATTTTATTTTTTTTACTAAAATCTTTGTATTTAATATTGTTTTTTAAAAAGAAAATAAGAGCTATAATTGCTGTAGTAATCATTACCCCTGTTTGTTCAACAATTGAAACGGCAATAGCGGTTTCTTTCGGCAAGTGGTATATATTAAAAGCTGCTATAACAGCATATTGATATGGACCTATAAATATAGAAGTTGATGGAATCATACAGGCAAGTGCAATAAAACTTATGATGAATAAAGTAACTGACCAGTTAACAGCGCAATGAAATCCTTGTATTACTATATAAAAGTTAAGACATTCAAATAACCATACAGCGAAAAAAAATAATAATGACAGAAAAAGAGTTTTCGGATATTTTAAAACTTCAAATCCGTCAATAAAAGAATTGCAGGTCTTGTTTGTAAAATGGAGAAAAGAATAAAACGGATGTTTAATTTTTTCGGGCAGAAAAGATGATTTTTGTTCGATAAATGAACAAATACTGTTGATTTTATTATATTTTACCGCTATAAAAGCAAACAAAAATGCCCCAAAAAATATTAATGCAGAAAGTAAAGATAATTTTTGGGCAAGCGGATTTCTATTATATATAAAAATTCCAAAAAGCAGCAAAGATAAAATAACTATGCCGTCAAATACCCTTTCCAGCATAACTGTGCCTAAAATTTTAATTTTATCAATTTTGAATTTATTTCCCGTGTAAATAGCTCTAAAAATGTCACCTGCACGGGCAGGCAGAAAAATATTAAGGGCAGCTCCGGTTATACATAGCGGTGCCGATATCTTTAACGGAATATTGACTGATTTAGAAATTAAAAATTTAAAGCATAAGCCTCGAAACGACAGGGATATAATAATGGAAATCGGCAAAATTAAAAGGTAAGGTATATCAATATTTTTAATTGTAATCAACAATTTGTTAAAATCAATATTAACAAAAACCAGATAAAGGAAGACTGCTGTTATAAGTATTAAACAAAAGTTTTTTAATAAAGGCTTCATAATAAATTACCTGCAAAATTGAAGTTTATCATACGATTTGTAAATTTGATTTCATTAATTTTTTTTGCAGCTTAATTTTTTGATTTATTAAATAGAAATTTTGATTGTAAATATTAAGCAAATCAATTTGTTCAAGTAAAGACTGACACTGAATAAATGTCATATAAGCCTGTTTGTATTTTTTTAATCCTATAAGAGAATTTATTTTAATTTCAATAATTTGCGAATAAATAGCGTCATTATCATCTTGAACAATATTAAGCGCTTTTTCACAGAATTCAAGAGCCAAAGAAAACTTTTTTAAAGCACAGTAGCCGTTAGCAATTGCAGCTGCAGATTTAAGCGAATACGGATTGTATTCAAATGCTTCCAAAGCAAATTGCAGTGATTTATTAAATTGACCTTTAATAAAGTAAATATCGGAACACAGTAAAAGTGCCTTAACAAAAGACGGAGTAAGTTTTACCGCTTCTAACAGTTTTGCAAGTGCTAAATTGGTTTTATTAAAGTAAAAGAAATCATCTTGAGCTTCTCTATAAAGAATTTCAGAGCGAAGATTAATAATTTTACCTGTAATATATAAAATATTTTGATTATTTTGCATAAAAACCTTAAAGAAATCTATAAATATATAATAAACGTAAGCCATGAAGCACGGCTACGGTGGAATTGAAATAAAAAATTAAAAAATCACCAAAAGCATGACAGGGCATGGGTTTACATGAAACAAAGATAAATTAACATTTTTTAACACAATAAATAATCAAAAAGCAATAACAGTTAAAAGCATGACGGGGCATGGGTTTTGAGGCGGTTACAAAAGTTAACAATAAACTCTGCTTGCTTATAAAAAATGAGCATAGTATTATTTTTATATAACGGAGGTAAATATGAACCAGATTATAAAAATAGCTTGGGACTTAAATGAAAATACTAATAACAGATATCAATTGGTATATGAAATAGCTGAACTTGCAAAAAAATTGGTGGATGAAAACCAATTAAAAAGAGTTAAAGAAGAATACAATTTTGATGAAACACCTTTTGATACATCAATAAAAAAGGAAAATCCCGTTGAACACGCAATAATGGTAAAAGCCTCAGAATATGATGACTCCGGCCTTGTAGGCTAAAAGAAAAATTGATATAAAAAAGCTCCTCAATGACAGGAGCTTTTTTTAACCAAAAATAAAAAATTAACCGATTAATTTATTAACAGCTAAAGTTAATCTTGATTTTTTTCTTGCAGCGGTATTTTTATGTAAAATACCTTTAGAAACGGCTTTATCACAAAGTTTATAAGCATTAGATAAAGCAGCGTTAATTGCATTTTGGTCTTTTTCTTTGGCTTGAGCTAAAACAATAACTTTTTTAACTGCAGTTTTAATGGAAGACTTGAAAGCAACATTTCTTTCATAGTTTCTTTGTGAAGTTAAAATTCTTTTTTTAGCCGATTTAATATTTGCCATAATTTATTCCTTTCTAATGTCAGTATTGTTAATAAAACAATCTGCTTAGAGGATTAGTGAGTAAATTTATTATATAATCAAAAGAAATATTGTAAAGAAAAAATATTAAGAAAGTTAAAAATATTGTAAAAAATAGCAAAAAAACAAGTTGATATTTTTTATAGACTTGTAATCGTGAACAAATAAAGCTATGTTAATTCAAAGTATAAACTCCGAAACACAAAAATCAAATATTAAAAAGAATAATCAGGTAAGTTATAAAGGTATTGACGCAAGAAAGGTAATTACTGCTTTAGCTAACCCGGATACTTTAACGTCTACAATTGCACTGGAATCGTGTGTTACCACAGGCAGAAGCGTTAATGCTTATAAAAGAGGCGGTTTTGCGGAGTTTAGAGAAAGATTTACCGATGATATTGTCGGTGCTTTATTTTGGATGTGCGGAGTTGATATATTTAATAAAATCGGCAATGCAATCGGTAAACATATCTTAAAATTACCTATTACAGAATTTGATGTCGGTAAAGACGCGCTTCGGGACCCTGTTTTAAATCTTTCGGAAAAATATTCGGCTTCCGTTATGAAAAAGCTGACTGCTTTTAAGTTCACAAAAATAATAGCCTCCACCCTTTTAGCAACGGGTTTTGTTGGTTTTGTTATGCCTAAAATTAATCAAAAGATTACTAAATTAATGATGAGTAAGAAAAGTGAAAAATCAAAAAATGCTCAAACATTATCTGATGAAATATTAAAGGCTAATTCATTTGAAAACTTCACAAATAAAATAGAAAAATCAAAGGATGTTGCATTTAAAGGCGGAGCATCTACCGTTATGACTACAGTCGCGCACTGTTTAGAAAACAACAAAATATGCAAACTGCTTACAACTGATGTGGGTATTACATCGGGACGTGTTATGACGGCAAGAAATAAGGATGAGGGGCTTGAGTACCTCTTTAGAGATTTAAGCAGTGCATTCTTCTATTATGCAAGTACACCGTTAATTTATAAAGGCTTGCAGAAATTAACCAACAGCAGCGGATTAACAACTATTGACCCTGTATCAGCTAAAATGATACGGGAACAAATGGTAAGTCAATTTAAAGACGGAGCAGCTTCTGTAAGTGTAAAAGAATTTACTAAAAATGCGCTTGGTGTATTGGATGAAAGTGCAAAAAATGTGTTAAGTGCCATAAAAACAGATGTAATAACTTTTGATGAATTAAAGAAAATAATATCAGATGAGTCTGTATTGCAAAGAGCTAAGCAAATGTCAGAAAAACTCCAGCCTGCAAGGGGCGGAGTAAGCGTACTTACAAAACAGCAGGTTGAAGATGTTTTAAGAAACGGCTCTATTAATTCGCCCGAATTTATGGAGAAAATATACAAGAGCAAATTTGGTGATGCATTAACAAATAAAGCTAAATTTATCCCGATGAAAAAAATTAATGGGTTCAGAAAAAATATTAATGAATACGTAAATGCTGTTGCAAAAGAAGCAAAAGGCGGCGAGATTACTGCTGATTTAATTAAAAAGGTTGATAAAAAGAGCTTTATGATGTCTGCAGGCTTTAGAATAGCTGCACTTGCGGTATCTGCATTTGCTCTCGGTGTAGTAATACCAAAATTGCAATACTATATTACAAAGAAAAGAACGGGTGTAAATGCAGCCCCCGGCCTTAGAGAATACGAAACCGATAACAAACAAATAAAAGAAGATAAAAAATAAATAAATCCGGATAATATTTAATGCGGTGTCGCAACATTCCGCTTGCTGTCTTGAAATTGCTTTACGCTCGGTCGCTTTGCTCCTTCGGCTTTCGTCTTGTCGTCGCTTTTGACCTCGCTTACCGGACTTCGTCCGTCCGCAATTTCACTCATTGCAACCGAAATGTTGCTCAGTCTCCACCGTGTTTCGAATACAAGATCACAAGGTTCGTATCTCGCCTGTTCATTTTGTAACAATCTTCGCATTACTCAGTGCTTGCTTTGTAATTTTCACTTCGTTGCGGTGTTTCGTTTTGTAACACCTTTGGCTTATTGTGAAAATTTACTCAGACAAAATAATGTGTTTAGTTTATCCATTTGTCTTCGGGGGGGGGTAAAAGTGGTATAATGATTTTGTTTACAAGTTTAGGTGTTTTATGAA
This sequence comes from Candidatus Gastranaerophilales bacterium, assembly GCA_947587605.1. GTDB lineage: Bacteria > Cyanobacteriota > Vampirovibrionia > Gastranaerophilales > Gastranaerophilaceae > Avigastranaerophilus. The sequence goes on along the minus strand of CANPYB010000037.1, from coordinate 2,853 downwards.
TAATGATAAAAAAATATAGATTAGAAAAAGTTAATAAGATTAAAGTAATTTGCAATATTTTTATATTTATTAGTATATTATTTCATTTTAATTTTTATTTGAATACAAATAAATCTTATGCAGATTTGTATGAGCAAGAAAAGAATTTTAATAAACAAAATATTATCAGTGGACATTTTAAAAAATTAAATATAGACAATAAAAATATTAAAATTAATGGGCACGGAATAAAATTAAAAGATGGCAGAGTGCTATTTCCTCATGAAAAAAATATGCCTATATTTAATCCAAAAGATAATTCTTTTTCCTTTGGAGCAGATATGAATAATATAGAGTTAAAACTAAATGAAGGATTTGTTTTAAATAATGGAAATGTATTATTTATTGGTCCTTTAATGACAACTCCATTTGAAAAATTTCGAAGTGAAATTGTTAATAAAATAAACGAAGAGTTGTATAAAGAAGAAAAAAGAAATTATAAACGACCGATAGGAATGAGTTTAGATGAATATAACGGAAAAATAATGCATTTAGTTAACGCTAAGTGGAATAATTTATCATTTGAAGAACAAGAAAACTTTTACTTCCCATATATAAAAAACGATACAGAATTTCTAAAAAAATATAATGAATATAAAAAATCGTATGATGATTCAATGTATGCTCAATTATATAATCCCAAAACGAATACATATTCCAAGACGGGAAAAGTAACTCTGCGAAGAAGTGCAACAATCAAAATTCAGTTAAAAGACGGAAGAGTTTTTATGCTTGGAGGTTTCGGATGTATAGGCAAAAATAATAAAAAATTGATAAATAAAATTGAAATTTTTAACCCTAAAACAGGCGAATTTACCTTGTTAAATACCGATAATGTTATAGATGATAAATCAGTAATGAATGTTCTACAGTTAAAAGATAACAGAATTCTAATATTTATAAATTCTAAAGTCTGCGAATATGTATATTATGATATTGAAAATAATTCCTTTTCCGAAATAAAAAAATTGCCGTTTAAATATTGTAAGTTTATTAATTTAAGTAATGGCAACATTTTATTCTTTACCAATAAAAATGCTTATGATAACGGATATATGATATTAAATGATAATTCTAAAATTGTTATATTTAATCCCTATAAGGAAGAAATAGAAGAGAATGCCGATTTTGTTATTTCACGAGGTGAAACAGGATTTGGGGCGGTAGAATTGAAAGATAATCGTATTTTAGTATTTGGCGGAGAAAAAGATATTTATAAAAGGAAATTTAAAGGAAGTATTAAAGTTTTAGACAATGCAGAAATTGTTGACTTAAAAGCAAAAAAATCTCAACTAATAGGCAAAATGAATTATGGGCATTTTAATACAGAGGGAATATTACTTGATAACGGTAATGTTTTAATATATGAATATAATGCAGTAACCCCTGAATTATATGAACAATAAGTAAAATCTTGGCTTAGCGAAGCGTAACCCAACAATAATAAACAAACAAAGATAAAAAGCACCCCGATACGGGGCGCTTTTTTATTTAATGCACGTTTTTTAATTTTAAACATCATTAAATAACTCTTTAATCGGTATTTTGTATGCGATGCTTGTTCTTATAATATATTTAAGAGTCAAATTTCTTTTTCCCGTTTCGACCTTTGCGATGTGTTCGCGTTCATAATTTGTCTTTTCCGCAAAAACATTTTGTGAATGCTGAGTTTGCTTTCTAAAATTTCTGATGTTTTGAACTAAAACATACATAACCGTTTTTTCTTCTTTTGTATACATTGGCTGTTCTCCTTTCATAATTTGCCACGTATACAAAAAGAGTTAAATTGTTATTTATTTTTAATTAGTGCAGGGGGATAAAAAATTTTTTATAAAAAAGTAGTCTAAAACGCTATGAATTTAATAAAAATTTACACCTTTTTAATAAAATGGAAAATATGTTAGCGCTATATTGCTTGTGATATGTTATTATCCTCTTAAGTTAAAATTTATATAAGAGGAAAAAAATAATGCCTAATATCAGCGGTGCGAAAATAAAAATAGTTCTTATTGATGATACAAACATTGAAGACTACAAACAGCAATCTATTTATCGTGAAGATTGTTTGGCTGAAATTTTTATTAAAAAATCTTGTTTTAATAATATTATTCAATCTGATAAAAATGAATTTTTTGTATCAAAGGATATTTTATCAAGCCGTGAAAAAGAGGTATTAAAATTTTTATCCAAAGGATTGAATAATCATCAAATAGCTAAGGAGCTTAATATCAGTGTTCATACCGCAAAAGCTCATGTTCATAATATATTTGAAAAATTATCCGTAAAAGATAGGACTAACGCTGTTGTTAAAGCAATTCAGCATAGATTAATAAATATATGATATTGGATGATATTTAAAAAATGTTTTTTTCAATCCATTTAAGCATTGGAATAAGGGCATTTGCTCTGTGTGATATTTTATTTTTTATTTCTTCGGGAAGCTGTGCGATGGTTTGTTTGTAGTCGGGAACATAAAATATCGGGTCGTAGCCAAAACCGTTTGTGCCTTTTGCTTCATAGTCAATAACTCCTTCCACTCTGCCCTCTTGCGTGTGTATAATTTCGCCTTTTGAATTAACAAGCGCCATTGCACAGGTAAAATGAGCCTGTCTTTTTTCCTGTGGTACTTGATTTAATTCTTTTAAAAGTTTTTCTATTTTTTCTTTTTGAGTCGGAGCGTATCTCGCTGAATAAATCCCCGGACGCCCGTTTAGTGCATCAACGCAAAGTCCGGAGTCATCAGCAAGACAATATGTATTCATTATTTTTGAAGCCTCTTGAGCTTTAATTATGGCATTTTCCATAAAGTTTTTG
>CANPYB010000036.1 GCA_947587605.1 Candidatus Gastranaerophilales bacterium | reverse complement strand
ATATTAGGAAAATTTGTGTCGAATTTATTAAGAACGAAAAACCCCGATGAGTTTTTGGAGCAATCGGCGGCAGGCGGATTAAAAAAGACACTTAATGCTTTTGATTTAATAATATTGGGAATAAGCGCCATAATAGGGGCTGGAATATTTGTTATGATAGGTTCGGCTGTTATAGGTACGGCGGAACGTGTCGGTGCAGGGCCTGCTCTTGTTATTTCAATATCTTTGGTTGCGGTAGCGTGCATTTTCCCCGCATTATGTTATGCTGAATTTGCCTCTATGATACCTGTATCGGGCAGTGCGTATATATATACGTTTGCTACTATGGGTGAATTCCCTGCATGGATGATGGGCTGGGTATTAATGCTTGAATATGCAATCGGTACAATTGCCGTAGCTTCAAGCTGGACGGGATATTTAATAAAATTATTTGAGGGATTTCCTATGCTCCCCGAATGTATTAAAAATCCGCCTGTTTGGCTTATAAATGATTATCAAACCGCTGTGGCATCAAATCCCGATGCTGCTATTCCTCATATTTTCGGGATACCGTTTTGTATTAATCTTCCCGCAATGTTTATTATAACGGTTATAGGGTTAATACTTTTAAAAGGTATTCAAGAGTCTGCAAATTTTGCTAAAATAATGGTATTTGTTAAAGTTGCGGTTATTGCATTATTTATAGGCGTCGGGGCATTTTATGTAAGACCCGAAAATTGGACACCGTTTGCACCGTCAGGGATTAAAGGTATATTAATGGGTGCTTTTGCAATATTTTACGCATATATCGGTTTTGACGCCATATCAACAGCCGCTGAAGAAACTAAAAATCCGCAAAAAAATCTTCCTATCGGATTAATAGGTTCTTTGTTAATTTGTTCAATAATATACGCGCTGGTAACTATAGTATTAACAGGTATGATACCGATGTCGCAAATCGATTTAAAAGCTCCAATTGCTGCAGCTATGAGCTTTATCGGGCAGGATTGGTTCGCGGGTGCTATTGCAATCGGTGCATTGGCAGGTCTGACTTCCGTTCTGCTTGTCCTGCAATTTGGTACAACAAGAATTTTATTTGCAATGGCACGTGACGGATTTTTCCCTCCGATTATGAAAAAAGTTCACCCTAAATTCCAAACTCCTTGGGTCATAACAGTTATATCAACCATTTTAATTTTAATAGGTTCTTTATTTATAAATATGCAGGTAGCGGCAGAGCTTGCTATATTCGGAACTTTCACATCATTTGTTATTGTATGTTTGGGTATTTTGCTTTTAAGAAAAACTGAACCTAATCGCCCCAGACCGTTTAAAGTTCCTTGCTGCCCGTGGTTCCCCATTATCGGAATAGTATTTTGCTCGGGATTAATGTTTGTTGCGCTTAGAGAAGTTAAAACCTCAGCTATGTTATTTCCGCTTTGGCTTGTTCTTGGTGTTGTAATTTACTTTATGTACGGATATCAAAGCAACAGAAAACAAGAAGCAATAAAACTGCAAAAAACAGAAATTGAAACTAAACAAGAAACGGAAACTGTTTCAAAATAAAGTTTAGTTAACTTTTGAAATAATCGGCTGACGGTATTCGGCAAGGTTGATTGAGTGCGAATCGGTTATTACGCTTGGCGGAAGAATGTGCCATTTATAAACCGCGCAATGTGATTTCCAAAAGAACTTTTTAATCCATTCTTCTTTTTGAGCTTTATCAACAGTGTGATTTTTTTCATAATAAAATTTATGGTTAATAAAATCTTGAAAACCGAAGCCTTGAGTTTCAACAAACCAAATTAATTCATCCAAAAATTCATAAGGCATGTTTTCTTCTTCCGCGCAGACGCTTTTGCCTGTTTTTGCGTTTATTTTTAATTCTGCGCCCGGAGGCTTCTCAATAATTGCCTGCGGTATAGCGTTTTTTGTTTCACGGGTTTTATTCAAGAAATCAGCCAGAGCAAAAAGTTTTGTTTTTGTAACATCGGCAATAGGCGCGTATCCGCCTGACATATCACCGTTTATTGTTGCATAACCTATGTACAATTCCGATTTATCGCTTGTTGCTATGGGCAGCATTTGTTTGTGTTCGTTAGATATGCTCCAAAGCAGTGTAGCTCTTAGTCTGGCTTGCAGGTTTTCAATAGTTGTGGATTTCTCAAACTTTTCTGCAGTAATTTGTGAAAATGCACTCGACAGCATTTTTTTCATGGTATCTATTTCATTTGCAAGCGGAATTTCAATAAAATTAATTCCTAAGTTTTGAGCAAGAATTTTAGCGTCGTTTTTACTTTCTGATGAAGTGATTTTGCTTGGCATTGAAACTCCCCAGACATTTTCCCTGCCTAAAGAATCCGCAAGTAAAACCGCGCAGACGGATGAATCTAATCCGCCCGATAAACCCAATACGGCTTTTTTAAATCCGTTTTTATTAAAATAGTCTTTTATTGCGGAAGTCAAATTTTTATAAGTACGAGCTAAATCATTTTTATAATTAATATTAAAAGTTTTAATATTAAGTTTTTCCTCCATACCTTGAGGCAGCGGTTCTATTTTTCCTTTATAATCAACACTTACGGCATAATCTTCTTCAAAAGATTTAGCTCTTAAAGCAAGTTCGCCTTTATTATTATATATTCTTGAAGTGCCGTCAAATGTGAGGTTATCGGCATATCCCGCTTGATTTACATAAATATAATTAATTTTATATTTTTTGGCAATTGAGCTGAAAAGGGAATTTTTTATAAACTCTTTTCCGTTTCTTGTAGGCGAGCAAGAGCAGTTTATAACGGTTGAGGGATGTTGTTTCATTAATTCTTCAACGGGATCAACTTTATAAATACTTTCCTGTTTAAAGAATGCTTTATCGTTAAAACTGTCTTCGCAAACAATAACGCCAAACTTTTCGCCGTTTAATTCAAAAGTTTCGGGTGTTTCTTTTGCGGGTTCAAAGTATCTGTAATCATTAAACTCGCAATAATTAGGGAGCAGTCTTTTTCTTGCTATATTAATTATTTTACCGTTTTGAATTACCGCAACTGAATTATAAAAAGGCTTGCCTCCGCTGTGTTCTGTTGGTTCGGCAAATCCTATCAAGGCGGTTATATTATATGTTAAAGAGGCTATATTATTAAGTTCTTCTAACTGTCTTTCTATTATGCTTTTATGGCGCATAAATATGTCACCGAACGGAAAACCCATAAGTGCAAGTTCGGGGAATATAATTAAATCTGCATTATCAGATTTTGCTTTTTCAATATTAAACTTAATCTTATTTGCGTTATAATCGATATTTCCTGCTATGGTATTAATTTGCGCCAATATTATTTTATTCATAATCTAATTATCTGATAAGAAAAAAATTAGTCAAAAAATAAAAAATTTTGCATTTTTTGTTAAAATTGTTAAGTTAAGCAAAAATGTATCAATTATAACGAGGATTACACTAAAAAATTGACATTTTTGTTATTTTTTTAATGCAATTTTCGTTAAAACGAAAAAATTGCTTGTAATTTTCTCCGTATATATTTATAATAAAATTCGTAAATTTAAACAGAAAGGTACAGGCATGGCAGGAAAACCAAAATACACTAACGATGACATTAAAAAAATCATCAAAGATAAAAAGGTGGAATTTGTAAAATTACAATTCTGCGATATTAACGGAACTGTTAAAAATATGTCAGTTCCCGCTACTCAAATTGATAAGGTATTAAACAATGAATCAATGTTAGACGGGTCTTCAATAAAGGGATTTAGAAATATTGAAACATCAGATATGTATTTTTATCCCGATACGTCAACATTTACTTTGCTTCCGTTCAGAGAAGATAAAACAGCAGGAACAAATGTAGCAAGAATTATATGCGATATTCATAACCCCGACGGTACTCCGTTTGAGGGCTGCCCGCGCGCAAACTTAAAAAGAGTTATCAAAAAGGCAAAGGACCTCGGCTATGAAATGAATGTAGGGCCTGAGGCGGAATTTTTTATATTTAAAAAAGACGAAAACGGAAATCCTATTATTCAAACTCACGACCGAGCAGGATATTATGACGCTTCTCCCGAGGATATGGGCGAAAATATCAGAAAAGAAATTGTAAGAACCATAACCGCTATGGGATTTGATGTTGAAGCAAGCCACCACGAAGTTGCCGACGGACAGCATGAAATTGACTTTAAATATGAAGATGCACTTACAAGTGCCGATAATATTGTAACATTCAGATATGCGGTTAAATCAGTGGCAAACAAAAATGGAGTGCACGCTACATTTATGCCTAAACCGATATTCGGTATTAACGGTTCGGGTATGCACTGTAATTTATCGCTGTTTAAAAACGGTAAAAATACTTTCTATGACCCAAAAAGAGCTCATCAACTTTCTGAAACGGCACTTTATGCAATCGGCGGACTGCTTGATCATGTTAAAAGTTTTACTGCAATTACAAATCCTATTGTAAACAGCTATAAACGTATAGTTCCGGGGTATGAAGCACCTGTCTATCTGGCTTGGTCGCTTGCAAATCGTTCTGCTCTAATAAGAGTTCCCGCAAAACGAGGCAACGCAACAAGAGTTGAACTCCGTTCGCCTGACCCCTCTTGTAACCCTTATCTGGCTTTGGCTGTTATTTTAGAGTCTATTTTAGACGGTGTTCAAAAGAAAACAAAACCACCTCTTGATATTGATAAAAATATCTTTAAAATGGACGACAGAGAACGTAAACGTGCTAAAATTGAAACACTGCCGGGCAGTTTACATGAAGCGTTAATGTTAATGAAAAAAAGCGCTATTGTAAAATCCGCTTTGGGCGAACATATATTTAAAGAGTTTATGCAGTCAAAACTTAAAGAGTGGGAAGGTTACAGAACTGCAGTTACAAAATACGAACTTGATAACTATTTAATTAAATATTAATTTTGAAAAAAGCCCTCATTACGAGGGCTTTTTAATGTATTTGCCCTGTAAAGTGACTGCTTTAAAACATACAAAAATTTACAAAAAAGTCAATTTTTTATCTCTGTATCTTTTTATATATATAAATATATTAAGAGAGATAATTATGTTAACAATGAATATTACAGATGGCGGATTTTATACTTCTTCAGTACAAAATTCATTAATTAATCCATATAAACGATTGGAAACGGATGATATAGAGATAGATTTTTCTCAATCAACACAAGATGAAAATGAAGAAGATGATGATATTAATGTTATAGCTCATAGAGGCTACAGCTCCGCAGCACCCGAAAATACAATCCCTGCAATCATTGCAGCTGCTGAACACGGGTACAAAACAGTTGAATGTGATATTGAATGGACAAAGGATTCTGTCCCCGTTCTTTTACACGATTCAACAATAAACAGGACTGCAAGGAAAGCAAACGGAAAAAAATTATTTTTTAAGAAAAAATGTTCAAGTTTAACATACGAACAATTATTAAGTTATGATTTTGGCTCTTGGAAAGATAAAAAATATAAAGGAACAAAAATCCCTACTTTTGAAGAATTACTTAACTGCAGTAAAGAATATGACTTAAATGTATATGTAGAATTAAAAGAGAGCTCAAAATTTAATAAAGAAAAGGCTCAAATTCTGGTAGATGCCGTGAAAGAAGCAGGAATGGAAGATAAAATTACCTGGATTAGCTTTGAAGATGATTATCTTCAAGAAATAAAAAATCTTATGCCGGACGCAAGGCTGGGGTATTTATCCAAGAAAAAGCCGAGTTCTGAAACAATAAATACTTTAAAGAGTTTGAAAACAGATGAAAACGAAGTATTTTTGGATGTAAAGGCTTCTAAAATGACAAATAGTACAAGCGAAATGCTTAAAAATTCGGGTTTCGATTTTGAAACTTGGACAGTTAATGATTGCGGGGAATTAAATAATTTATTTTCATTAGACTGTAAAGGTATAACAACAGATACAATTACGGAAGATCATTTTGAAAAACATCTTGATGAATATAAAGAATCGCACACTTCCAAATAGAAAATTCTGTTTTTAAAAACAGTTGAAAAAAAGGAATGTTTGTTTTATATTGCTAATACAAATGGCGGGCATCGCCAAGTGGTAAGGCCTCGGATTGTGGTTCCGACATGCGTGGGTTCGAACCCCACTGTCCGCCCCATTTTTATAATAGCGAAAGAGAGATTGTAAATGAATTCGAATAATCCAAATAACTGTTTCGGGGGGGGGGATTCGCCCAATAGTTATTGCTGAAATAGGCTGTAATCATAAAGGTGATATGAATATTGCTCACAAAATGATTAAGCTGTTAGGAACTTTCAGTTTATTAAATGAGAATTCATGTATTGATATTGTTAAATTTCAAAAAAGAACAAATAAAGAGTTATTATCCGCAGAAGAATATAATGCTCCGCATCCCCATCCGGAAAATAGTTATGGCCGTTCATACGGTGAACATCGTGAATTTTTGGAATTTGATTTAGAGCAAAATAGGCAGCTGAAACAATGGTGTGAAGATGAGGGATTAATTTATTCTACTTCCGTGTGGGATTTAACTGCTGCAAAAGAAATTGTTTCTCTTAATCCAAAAATGATTAAGATTCCCTCTGCAAGTAATCTTAATTTTGAAATGCTGAAATATTTACGTGATAATTATTTTGGCGAAATACATATTTCGCTGGGTATGACAACACAACAAGAAGAAAAAGAAATTTTTAATTTTTTTAAATCTGCAAATCGTGCTAAAGATTTGGTGTTATATGCCTGTACATCGGGATATCCTGTTCCGTTTGAAGATATTTGTTTAAATGAAATAAAAAGGATTAAACAAGCCTACGGCAGTGAAGTAAAAGGAATAGGGTTCTCCGGACATCATCTTGGTATAGCTGTTGATATAGCAGCATTAGCATTAGGGGCTACGTATTTTGAAAGACATTTTACCTTAGACAGATCTTGGAAAGGTACAGATCATGCTGCAAGTCTCGAACCTACAGGCATGCAAAAGCTGGCTAGGGATTTAAGGCAAACCGCAAAAGCATTGAATTATAAAGAAAAAGAAATTCTTGATATTGAGCAAGTGCAAAGAAAAAAACTTAAACATATTATAAATTAATCCGGAGTACTAAATGAATTTAATCAAGAATCTTATTTATTCAAAAAATATAAATAATCATAAAGTAATACATTTTTTTGGTATAAAAATTAAAATTAAAAATAAAAAACTAACTGATTATAACTTGATAGTAAAAAGAAATCTTTTTCCGATAAAAATATCTATTATAAATAATTATAAAAATCCTGCCTGTCATTATTCCGCTTTTGCTTTAGACAATGCGGGTGATAATATTCTTGTCGCTTCTCTGCAAAAGAGTATAAATATGAATCTTGTAAACAAGTTTGAATTTATTAATGAGCCGGTTAGAGACACTTTAACTGATGATGATATTTATTTGATTAATAAATGTAAGGCAATGATAATAGGCGGAGGCGGTCTTTTTTTAAAAGATACAAATAAAAATGATATTTCAGGCTGGCAGTTTCCGATTTCTTGCGAACAAATAGATAAAATAAAAACACCTATTTATATTTTTGGAGTCGGATATAATCGATTTAGAAATCAAGAAGATTTTGACCCCATATTCAAATTAAACATTAATAAAATTGTAGAAAAGGCAAAATTTGTAGGCATTAGAAACAATGGTTCAATTAAAGCGCTTAAAACATATTTAAGAGATGAGCTTAAAGAAAAATTAAAATTTCACCCTTGTGCAACTACAATTTTATCTAAAATATATAAAATACCTCAAATTAAAGAAAAGCCTTTTGTCGCAGTAAATTGTGCTTTTGATAGAGAACATTTGAGATACGGTGAAAAAAAAGAAGAAATTTTAAATTCCATTGCTAAAGTCATAAAAAAATTATCTTTGGATTACGAAATAAGATATTACTCTCATCTTTCAACCGATAAAAATATATTACCTTATTTCGATAAATATCAAATAGATTACTCAATTGTTAATTTAGATACTGCGCTTACCGAGCAAGATTTTTTAAGATTGTATTCAACCCCTAAACTTGTTATCGGTATGAGGGGGCATGCTCAAATGATACCGTTTGGCTGTGGAACTCCTATTTTAAGTATAATAACTCATAATAAATTGACGTGGTTTTTGGAAGATATAAATCATCCCGAATGGGGGGGGGAATTACTAAATGAAAATTTTGAAACCGATATGTTAAATAAGGCATTCTACATATTAAACAATCAAGAAAATGTCAAGTGTGAGATTGAAGCAGAAAAAGAAAAGCTATATGAAATAATATTGAATAACTATAAAAATAATATAATTATTTAAGTAAAAAAAATTTGAACTGTAACGGAGAAAATATGGGAAAATTACTAAAAAAAATTTTATTTAAAAAAGACTTAAACTTTATAACAAATATGACAGAAGAATTAAATGAATTTTTTCGATTGCAAAAAGATAAAAATAAAATATTTTTAAGAGCCTATAGGGGTATCGGGCTTTCTTCCAAACAAGTTAATGTTATTAAACAAGTGGAAACAAAAATTAAAGAAGGAAAATATAATTTAAAAAAGAATAAATGTTTATGCCAGGCTGATGATGATGAAATTATTGCATTTGAAGACAGATATGGCTTTAAAATTAATACGGTAATTTGCCGTAATTGCGGTTTAATCAGGTTAAATCCTTATTATGATGAAGAAACTTTAGCTAAATTCTATGATAGTGAATATGATTTAATTTACAGAACAAAAAAAAGCCCGAAAAAAATATTTAAGGAACAGCAAACCCGCGGGGGGGGGTATATAAGAACTTTGCTTGATAACGGTATAACGCTTAATAATAAAACGGTTTATGAAGCAGGATGTGCAATGGGCGGCATTTTGCAGGCATTTAAAAATGAAAACTGCAAAATTAAAGGGGTTGACTATAATTCCCGTCTTATAGAGTCAGGCAGAAAAAAAGGTTTAAATTTAGAAACCGGCGGAATTGAGAAATTACAAAACGAACCACCTGCAGATATAATCATTTTAAGTCATTTAATAGAACATATATTAAATCCCGTTAAATTTCTTACTCAAATAAAAGAAATTCTAAAACAGGACGGGATACTATATATTATAACTCCGACGATAGAAACTATTGAAACAGAATATTTAAACAATATATTTTTTTATTTGCAAAATGCGCATATTTATAATTTTTCAAAAAATACTCTTAAATATCTTGTGGAGTTATGCGGTTTTGAAATTATTTATCAGAATGTTGATAAAGGCGAATATATAGTTAAAAAATGTCCGTATTCCCGAGATATTAAAAATACTGATAAAAATGAATATAATTATGCAATGAATTTACTATGTAATGTGGAAAGAAAATATTGGGAGACAAATTAATTTGACAAATATAGCATTCATACCGGTAAGGGGCGGCAGTAAATCAATACCTTTAAAAAATATAAAAATGTTAGCGGGGTATCCTCTTGTATATTGGACTGCTATGGCTGCAAATAATGCTAAGTGTATTGATAAAGTTATAATTGCTACAGATAGTGATGAAATTAAAAATACGGTTAAAAACTTTAATTTTAATAAAGTGGAAGTATACGACAGAGACCCTGATAATGCACAGGATCTATCAACCACAGAAAGTGTTATGCTTGAGTTTATCAATAAACAAAAGTTTAATGATGATGACAATTTGTTTTTGATACAAGCAACATCGCCTCTTTTAAAAACAAGATTTATTGACGAAATGTATGAACAATTTTTATCTGAAAAAGCCGATTCAGCATTATCCTGCGTTATTACAAAAAGATTTTTCTGGTCTGAAGACGGCTGTTCTATAAATTATGATTATATGAACCGCCCGAGAAGGCAGGATTTTAAAGGTGTTTTAATGGAAAACGGCGCTTGTTATATTAATTCCGTTAAAAATATTTTAAAATGTAAAAATAGACTTTTTGGGAAAATTTCTGTTTATAAAATGCCGGAGTATACTGCTGCCGAAATTGATGAGCCTGATGACTTTATAATTATTGAAAAACTTATGGAGAAACATAGAAATGACTAAAATTAAACTTTTTGCATCAGATGTTGACGGAACAATGACGGACGGATGTATGTATTATCTTGAAAACGGGATTGAAGCTAAAAAGTTTAATTTTAAAGACGGTTTAGGCTTTCAACTTCTTAGAGATGCAGGCATTAAAACGGCTGTAATAACTTCGGAATATACCAATATTGTTAAAAAACGTGCCGATAAATTGAAGGTTGATTACCTCGGTATGGGGATATGGAAAAAATTGGATTTCGTAAAAAATATATGTAAAGAAATGGGAATTACTTTAGATGAAATTGCATATATAGGTGATGATATTAACGATATTGAATTATTAAATGCGGTTAAATATAAGGCTTGCCCTATTAATAGTGTGAGCAAAGTAAAGTTAATTCCGGAAATTAAAATACTCAAAAATAAAGGCGGGGAAGGGGCAGTAAGAGAATTTATAGATTTTTTACTGGAAATTAATTCTTACTCTTAGTCTTTTGGTTTCAATCCTGTATATTTTTTTAAATCGCTAAATTGAATTTGCCCAAATATATTATATTTATTTTTAATGTCTGTATCTGTTTTTAACTGTTTTAATCTTTTTTGCAGTTCTTTTTGTTCTTCTTCTATAGTATCAACTAATATTGCTCCGCGGTAATTTATTCCATACCTGTTTTTAAGAAACTCTATAGCATGTATTGATTCTGTCCCGCCGTTTCCTAAATATATATCTTTTATCATTGGATTTGAAAAATTATCTTTTGATAATATTATTTTTTCATTGAAATTTGAATATACACAAATTAGTTTCTCAAGATTATAAATGGCAAGTTTATTATCATTTCTAACTTTTAATATTTGCGGATATATGTTTATAAAATTTATACCTCCGATAAATATTCCCATACAAAGAAGTATAATTATAAATGCTTTTACGGGTTTTTTTGATAAATAATATACATATCCTAAAAGCAGGATAATATTATAACCTAAAAACATATATAATAATAAACTGTAATATTCCATTTGAAATAAAAACGGCAATGCGCCTTCCCTGTAATTTTGAAGAAATACCGTTAAGTATGAAGTTAATAAAAAACTTATTATCGGGGTAAGAATATAAAACAGATTTATAAGAGTGGAGGGGTTTTTCTTAATATCACAACTTTTAACGATGATAAATAAACAAGCTAATATAATTATCCAATATATTGCAGGTTGTTCAAAAAATACATTTATGTAATATTTATTAAAATTATCTATATTGGCTAAATTTTCTCCGAGTTTAGCAAAAATATTATAATCCGATAATGTACCGAAGTGTGATGTTGTAAATTTCCCCAGTCCAAAATAAAAAATTATCAATCCTATAAAAAAAGCTATTGTCATTTTTTTGAAAGCAGGATTTTCAAAAAGTACTATATTATGTTTTTCGTCCTCTTTTTTAATTGATTTTATAATTAAATTTACAAATATAATTAAAATGAGTCCTATAAACAACGCTACATTAACGAATTCACTCCATAAACCTAAAATAAAACTCAGTAAAATAAGCATAATTTCTTGTTTAAATGTATATTTTTTATTGAATAAAATAATATTAAATAATATTATGGTAAACAAAATGTATAAAATAAATCCGCCGCAATGTTCAAAAAATACGCTTAAATCATCTGTTCCCATAAGAATATTGTTATATAAAAATATATTAGAAATATTATAAATAGGTCTAAAAAAGGGTGCAAATACATATAAAAAAATTAATGGAAGCAAAAAGGCACTCTCCCAATTTTTTAAAATGTTCTTATTGTCATTTTTGTATATATAAAATCCTTTAGCAAAAAACATTATTGATAAAGTTAAATATAAATTGAAAATAGTGCATACTATAATATTGGTTCTAAAATCTATAAGATGCATATTAAATAAATTTGGAAAATATACATTATAAATGTAATTAACTGCATTTGGAATTATTCTGGGAGAAAAATTCAAGCTGAATATGCCATTAAAATAACTGTAAGGCCAAAATAAATCATGCATATATACTATTTGAGTTTGGCTGTATATAAATAATAAGCAGAAAATAATAACTAAAATGAATGAGTTTATCAATAAAAAAAATTTATATTTCTGCATGTATCTTTTCCTTACAAATTTATGATATTGCAATTATAATCAATTGACAAATATTTCGGGAAAATGAAAATTTGTAAAATAAAAAATAATTGCTATAATATGGAAAAAATATCAATATATTAGTTTAGCGGTAAAAAAATATAAAATGCAAATAGAAACTTTTATTCAAATATTAAATAAAGAATTTTATACGGGTGTTCCGGATTCACAGTTAAAACAGTTATGTAATTATTTAAGTAATACATATAAGGCTGATAAAAAACACCATATAATTGCCGCAAACGAGGGAAATGCCTGCGCAATAGGTGCGGGATATTATTTGGCGACAGGCAAAATCCCGGTTATTTATATGCAAAATTCGGGTGAGGGTAATATTATTAACCCTTTGGCTTCTTTGTTAAATGATAAAGTTTATGCAATTCCTGCGGTTTTTATAATAGGCTGGAGAGGCGAGCCTAATGTTAAAGATGAACCCCAGCATATTTTTCAAGGCGAGATAACATTAAAATTACTGGATATTATGAATGTTAAATATTTTGTTATTTCAAAAGAAACAACCGAAGCCGAATTAAAAAAAGTAATGAATGAGTTTGAACAAATCCTTTCAATAGGCGGGTGTTGTGCTTTTGTTGTTAAAAAAGGCGGATTTGAGTATAGCGAAAAAGTTGTATATAAAAATGATTTTAATATGACAAGAGAAGAAGCAATAAGGCGTATCGTAAATATAACAGGCGAAGACATAATTGTTTCTACAACGGGGAAAGCAAGCCGTGAGTTATATGAAATTAGAGAGCAAAATAAACAATCTCATAAATATGATTTTTTAACGGTAGGTTCAATGGGGCACAGTTCTTCCATTGCGTTAGGAATAGCAGTTAATAAGCCCGATAAAAATGTATGGTGTATCGATGGCGACGGTGCTGTTTTAATGCACATGGGAGCTATGTCTGTTATCGGTGATATCTGCCCTAAGAATTTTAAGCATATAATAATAAATAATACCGCGCATGAAACTGTCGGCGG
>CANPYB010000035.1 GCA_947587605.1 Candidatus Gastranaerophilales bacterium | reverse complement strand
GTGTCGTAAATGTGCAGCTCAGATCCCCGATAATTCTGTCAGATGCCCTAATTGCGGTATAAAAATAAGCATGCACTGCCCTAATTGCGGAGCTTCTAATGTTTTTGGAAATAAATTTTGCAGTGAATGCGGTTTTGCTTTGTTAAAAAAATGTCCTGTTTGCGGGGCTGTTAATATTTATTCTGCCGATAAATGCAGGAAATGTGATTATAGCTTTTCCCGCTCAGAAGTTAAAATTTCCGAGACGCAAATTAATAAAACAGTTTCGGATAAAGATGCCGTTGTACAAAATCATGTTGAAATAAAACAGCAGCTTGATAAACCGCTTGAAGATACTTTGTCTGAAGAAGTTGTTGAGCCTTTTTCGGAAGTGTATTCGGATAATCAAAATACTGTTTTAACCATAAATCAAGAAAATTCAGATACTTCCAAAATAAATTCTTCTGAAGAACAAATCTCTGAAGCTCAAATTGAAAATATTACAGAAGAAAAAAAAGTTGAAAATATTGAAAATACTAATATTGATATTACTGCCGAAGAACCCGATTTTATTGAAACCGATGAAATTAAACCTTTAGAAGAAGATATTGATATAAATAATGAAGAAGAAGATGATGATGACGAGTCAGAAATAATTAATACCGATTATGTGCAAGAGACAGCTTCAATAGAATTGCAGTCTGATATAGTTGAGAAAATTACAACCTCTTTAAAAACATCTATTACAAAGCACATTATAGCCATTCAGGGTGCTGAAGGCTGCGGAAAAAGTGCCGTATTAAAACAGACTGCGGAGTTACTTAAAAATGACGGTTTTCTGTTCTTATACGGAAGCTGCACTCCTCTGCTTCAAATTACAAGTTTTGGTTTTTTCCAGGACGCTTTTTTAAGAATTATGGGATTTCCCACTTATACCAAAACTACGGAAGCATTTTTTAAGGACTTTAAAAAAAGTGAATTTTACGGAATGTTTAATTTCCTTAACAGTGATGAACTTGCTTTATTTTTAAATATTTTTTACCCCGTTCAAAAAGATAAATTTGAAAATATACTTATTAACAGACAGGTAATGTTTTCTATTCTTGAAAAGGTTATTAAATCATTTTCTTTAAATACTAATCTTGTTATTGCAATAGATAATTTTGAACTTTTAGACGGCGCTTCTTATGATTTTATCGTATATATGTTAAATAAAGGCTATTTTAATGACAGAGTTAAATTGCTGACTGCATATCAGGAAAATAAAAAAATTCAAAATTATTTTGATATAGCGGGAGTTGATGAAAATATATTCGAAATGATAAATATGGATAAACTTACTCCCGAGGAAATGATTAATTCGGTTAAGCATTCTTTATCTATTGATGCACAAGGAATTATTCCTAAAGAATATCTTGATAGTATTATTGAAAAATCAAACGGAAATGCTTTAAAATTTGAACAGGAAATTGCACTCTTATTTAATACGGGCTATATTTCGGTTGTCGGTAATAACATTGTAATAAATGAAGAAAATAAGCCTTTAGGCGGAATTGAAACATTTGAAGAATTAATTAAATTGAGATTAAATTCGCTTGCGCCTGCAGTTAAAAACGTATTATTTACCGCAGCTGTTATGGGATTTAGATTTGCGTGCGGAATTTTAATTTCAGCGGTTAATCTGCCTGTTGATAAGTCAAATAAAATTCTTGACTATCTCAGACAGGAATTATTTATAACGGAAGTGGATGATTATACTTTTGAATTTAAGAGTCTTGAATTATGGAAAATCATATATAAGCAGGCCCAAAACGATTTGCTTTATAAAGAAAATTCCCAACGATTGTATAATGCTTTAAAGCCGTTAATTCTTTCAAGTAATTTACAGAAATTAATATCCTGTACGGAAGCATTAAGTAAAAATGAAGAGTTCATTATTTGGCAGGATACTGCAAGTATTTGTGCGAAACTCGGTGACACTAATTTATATGTTATTGCACAAAAACAGTGTTTAAAATTAATTGAACAGCAAAATGTTCAAGACTCTGAAGAAATTAGAGCCATAATTTATGAGCAATTAGGCAAATTGTTATATAAAAAATCTCCGCAAGAAGCTATTTCATACTTATCCAATATTCTTGACGACAGAATTAAAGCGGAAGATGTTAAAAAAGTTATAGATTTATCAAGTTATTTTGTTAACAGCTGTTATTTATCGGGAAATTACTTTGGTGCTGCTGAGGCTGTAGATGCTGCAGTTACCGTGGCTTGCACAAATCAAAATGATGTCAATGCTTTAGATATAGCTTTGATGAAAACAAGAAAACTTAAAGCACTCCTTAATATAGGCAACAGCGAACAAATTATTAATCTTATTAATGAAGATATTATTCTTGATATTGAAAAAGTTTTATATTCTTCGCATGTGGAGTCTGATTTTAAAAATCTTTTAATTGAAACATGGTTAAATACAAAAGTAATACTTGCTAAAGCGTACATTCTTCAAGGTAATAATATGGCTTTTGAGGTTATTGACGAATTACATGAGTTTGAAAACAAGTATAAATATAACTTAGAATATTACAATATTCAAATTGATATATTAAAAGGGTTTGCAAATACCGTCTGCGGTGATATTGAAAAATCCAATGATATATTAAAAGATATTTATGAGCAGACAAAAAATTCTGTTATTTCTCCCGAATTGCTTTGCGAATGGAATTTAAACAGTATCATTAACAGGATTTTATTAAATGATAAACAGTCCATAAAATCTGATTTATTTGAACTTGCAGCATTCTCAAACAATATAAATGAACATTTTATAAAAAATATATTAAAACTTATATTGGGCTATATCATTAGAGATGAGGGTGATTTCAAAAAATCTTATGAAATATTTAATGAAGAAATTACTTATTTTGCAAAAGAAAAAGTTGCAATAGGGGCGCTTTTGGCCTGGTTATTTATAATTCAATCAAATATCAGCTCGGGTGATGATGATTCAGCGTTAAATACTGCTTCTAAGGCACTTGAAATTGCTCAAAGCGCTAAAATAAATAATAATTTCTTTACTGTTTATTTTGAAAAATATATTGCCGAAATTTATATGCGCAAAGGTGATTACACCGCAGCTAAGATGTATTTTGAAAAAGCAATTACTCTTGCAAAACAGTATAATTTACGTTATCAGCTTGCGCAATTATATATTGCTTTTGGTTTTTGCCTTGAAGCAGATATGAAAAATTCAAACGAATATTCTGAGGACAATATTTCACTTATTGCTCAAATTTACGAAAAAGCATTAAATTGTTCCGATGAAATTAAAATTAATCATATTAGAGAAAAAGCATTGAGAGCTAAATCTGATTTTAATAATTTTTGCAGATTAAATCTTCACAAATAAAAAAACGTCTTATTCATATATTTTTTTATACATGTGATAGGTTCTGAATACTTTTTTGACGTAATTTCTTGTTTCTTCAAGCGGGATATTTTCTATAAATTCATCATAATCGCCGTAATTAAAATTTTTAAGCCATTTATTAATGCTGCCTTCACCGCCGTTGTACGCTGCTACGGCATATAAATCGTTATTAAACCGTTCTTTTAAATATTTTAAATAATTACAGCCGATATATAAGTTTACTTTCGGATTGTCTAAATCCGCAAGCACTGGTATATCTTCGGATAATTTAGATACCATAAAATTAGCAGTAACAGGCATTAGCTGCATTAAACCTGCAGCATTTGTTGCACTTCTTGCAAATTCATCAAAATAACTTTCTTCTCTTATTATTGATATTATCAGATAAGGGTCAAGATTTAATTTTTCGCCCGCAATATTTATTTCTTCTCCGTAGTGTATCGGATATGCCAATTTATAACCCGCACTTAATACCGATGGTTTTATTTCCATTTCTTGTATGGCATCGCGAGCCAAAACAATTGAACGTGATTTTTTATTTTTTCTCTGTTCAAACCAGCTTTGAGTGATTTTATTATCAAAATCAGCATCCAGCCATATTTCATAATCACCCATTGCAAATAAACTGTTTATCAATTTTAAATCTTTTATTTCAAGATGAGATAATGATATCGGAAATGCTATTTCTTCTTTGTTTATCGGCAGTTTCTTATTTTGAGCGGTTTTCCAAAAATCAGTTCTTTTATTGCTTAAATATTCTCCTCTAAGCCCGTAATAATCATCGGGATATTTTGTTATTAACCTTGATAAAATATTATTGGCTTCTGATGTTTTATTCAGTTTGATTTCCGTTTTTACCAGCCAAAACATTATTTTTGGTGTGGATTTTGCATTTTTATATGATTTTAAATGCTTTATTGCCAGATTTTCGGCTTCCGGATAGTTTTTTAATGAGTATTTATTCCAAAACAGCTGCCATAATGTTTCGGGAGCATAATCAGAATCCGGATATCGGTTTATTAATTCGTTGTATAGAGCTAAAGCTCTTTCTTTACTGCTGATATTGGCAAGTTTATAGATTGCATAATCAGCACCCGCAAGATTGTGTTTTTCTATTAAATTCAACATCTGCGCTTGATTTTTGAGTTTGCTTCCGGTCATATATGAAGTATAAATATCATATATTTTATGCAGATTTTCTTTGTTTATTTTATCCGAATAAATACTTATTCCCTGTTCAAATAATTTTTTTGCTATAACTTTATTACCCGCATAATGATTTGCCAATACAAGGTAATCCCAACATTTATCCATAGGCAGAGTTGATAAATATTCAAGTGCCTTGGCATATTTTTTGTTATTATAAAAAGTTGTTCCGACTATTAATTTTTCATCCTCTGTTAATTCTCTGCCTATTGATGAAAGTTCTTGTGCTGCGGAAAGTTCATAGTTTCTGTTTGTGTTTTCTTTATTATTCAAGTACTGTATAAAATATTTTGCGCTTGCTTCTTTATCGGTTGATTTTTCTATTAATCCCAAATAATAATCGGCAGTAGAGGCATTATCTTTCATTTTTGATTTTGTTTCTAAAAATAATTTTTTTGCTGTTTCATAATCCTTTAAGTAATAATAACATTTTGCTAAATTATACCTTGCAGTTTGTGAGAACAGCGAATTTGGATTTCGTTTTAAATAAAGATTGTATTTTAATACTGCCGTATTATAATCTCCTGCTTTTTGAGCTGATTTTGCCTGTTTATATATCGCCATTGAGTATAAAGGGCTTATTCTGTTGATTTTCCCGAAATTATAATATGCGTTTTGATAATCACCGTTTTTATAAAACTCTACTCCCTGTTTATAATATACCGGTGAGTTTTGGGTTATTTTATCGTTATATATTAAAATCGTAATTATACACGGAACTATTACCGCTAAACTTATTCCTATATATTTTAATAATTTCATAATCTATTCTTAAATCCTTTAACAACAGAATAAAACAAACTTAAACATCAAGCAATAATGACTCTGTTTCTTCCCGTCGTTTTTGCTTTATATAATGCTTTATCAGCCTTTTGTACGGCTTCATCGGCACTCATATTGGAATTGTATGCACATACTCCTATACTTACAGTTATTTTTATGTTGGTTATATTTTTTGCACCGCTTCCCGAAATATCTATATCGGCTTCTTCTATTACTTTTCGTAGTCTTTGTGCAACTAAACTTGCTTCTTTTATTTGTGTTTGAGGCAGGATTATAAAAAATTCTTCTCCTCCGTACCTGCAGGCTATATCGTATTCTCTGATTTCATTTTTTATTATCTGAGCAACATCTTTTAGTACGCAATCGCCTGCAGCGTGCCCGTATGTGTCATTTACTTTCTTGAAATAATCTACATCCAGCATCATACAGCACATTGATGTATTATTTCTTTTACTGTTCGCAACTTCTTGGTTCAATCT
This sequence comes from Candidatus Gastranaerophilales bacterium, assembly GCA_947587605.1. Classification (GTDB taxonomy): domain Bacteria; phylum Cyanobacteriota; class Vampirovibrionia; order Gastranaerophilales; family Gastranaerophilaceae; genus Avigastranaerophilus. The sequence continues at coordinate 7,844 of CANPYB010000035.1, read as the reverse complement.
GATTTCAAACTGCCGGCGGTTGTTTAATCCTGTTAATGCGTCCATTGTGGCATATTTTAGAACTTCCGCGTACATATTTGCCCTCTGCAGCGTCAGTCCGGACTGTCTTGTTAATTGAATTAAATAATCGATATCTTTTTGGAGCAGTTTTTCTATATTACTGTATGCAACTATTGCACCTTGTGTTGTTTCATCATTTGTTATCGGAAATGCACCGATTTTTCCGTCTTTTGATATTGCATATTCTGTTTTATCGGTTATTTTATCAAGCAGTTTATATATATGCTTATCTTTGCACGCTTTTGGCCATACAAGTTTATATTCTTTTTCTTTTTTTATAAATATGTATATTAAATGCGAACTTATAAATCTGTCTATCATTTCACCGATTAACGGGATTATATATGATAACTCGTATTGTGTTTCTATTATTTTGGCTATATCTTTCATTGCTTTATAGAAATTTAAACTTATTTCCATTTGTTCGTTTAACAAATAATTGATTATTGAACCTGATATTAACAGTGAACTTATTTTTATTAATGAAATGAATTCTTTATTTGGGTTAATTTCTTTTAATTTTAAACTTATTAAGCCGAATACTTCTCCGTTTGCAATTATAGGATACATTATGGTATTTATTTCATCTTTATCTGCCTGTATCTCTCTTATTTCATCTTCTGTCGGTTCACAATTATATTCGTGTTCGTTGAAATAAAAGGTTTTTCCCTTTTTTACAGAAAAATTTGAATAAGCCCAGCTGATTATTTGGTTTTCGCTTAAATGTTCTGCCGATATTATTTCTCCGTTGAAATCTTTTAAGCTCATATTATTGTTATCCCAGATTATGTATCTTATTTCTTCCGTGTTTAAATATTCTTTAAATAATCTGTTGATTGAGCTCATTGTATTTATCGGCGACAGCTTTTTTTTGAGCAGTATTGTTAACTTATTTAAAAATTCTATATCATTTTTTTTATTCATATTATATTTCTTCAAATTGTTTTTTATATGTGCATTTTAATAATTTATCCATATCAAAATCTTTAGGAACTACTTTTCCTTTTGAATATGAAATTTCATCTTTTGTAAGTGAGGCTACATCGGTTCTGTTTATAAGATAATCGTAATCCCCCTCATTAATAATTCTTCTTTTTATTTCGGCAATTATTCCGAAAATATACTTATTTTTATTGTCTTTCCCGTTGTAGTCCAGCAGCATTGCGGATTTTTCAAATTCGTTCAATGCTTCTTTATTAAAATTCATACTTCTTAAAAGCAGGGCAAAATTATAATGAGCCTCAAAACTTTTCGGATTTATATTGATTGCGTCGCAATATTCAAGTGCGGCCTTTTTATAGTCACCCAATAAATGATTTGTCAGTGCATGGTTATAGGTATTATCATAATCATCTTTTAAATATTTTTCGGCATTAGTGTATGCTTCTTCGGCCTTTTTCAAATATTTTACGGCAGTTTGAGTTCTGTCTCCCATATATACCGCTTTTCCGCGATATGCCAGCCCCATATTGTAATATGCTAAGCCTTTATTAACTTTGGTAACTTCTTTATTATTAAAAATAAACGGAATATTAACCGTAAAAGGATTTGAATTTACTACTCTGCCGTATTCCTGTATTGCTTTATCGTAGTCGGCAAGTTTTTCTGAGAGTATTATACCTAAATCCATTCTGCATATCATAAAATTAGGACTGTATCTGAGTGCCTGTTCATAAGCATTTACCGCTTCATAATAGTTTTCAAAACTTACATATATATTGCCAAGATTGCACCCTGCCCTTGAATGCCCCGGATAATGCCTGAGTGCTGTTTTATACATGTCGATTGCTTTTTGATATTTCTTTTGTCTGTAGGCTTTATCGCCTTTATTTACGTAATAAAACCCTATACATTTATGATATTGTCTGAAATAAAAGTCGCGATAAAAATACAAAGATGCTATAAATGTAATCATCAGAATACATAAAAACACCTTTGTTACTTTTAATTTAAGCAGTTTTATTATAAAATCCACTTTTTACTCCGAAATTAAGGATTTAAGTATCTATATTTGTTGCGTATACTGCGTTATTTTCTATAAATTCGCGTCTTGGTTCTACGTTGTCGCCCATTAATACGTCAAATAATTGGTCTGCCATCATTGCATCTTCAATTGTTACCTTTAGTAAAGTTCTGTTGGCAGGATCCATTGTTGTTTCCCACAACTGTTGAGGCATCATTTCACCAAGCCCTTTAAATCGTTGAATACCTACTCCTTTTTTGCCTCGTTCTTCTATTATTCGTTGAAGTTCGGTAAATGAAGTAATTGTTAAATCTTCAGTTCCTGTATTTAAGTTTAATGATTTTTCTTCCTCAAACAAAAATTCTCGTATTAGCGGATATGTTGATTTTATTTTTCCGAATTCATTTGATTTAACAAGGTTTTGCGTAACCGATACAGGCTCTGTTCCCTCGCCAAGTTCAACCTTTATGGAATATTTACCTGTTTCCGGATTTTGTTTAAGGCTTACGGAGTAATCTTTTGCTTCCGTAATTCCGTAATTTTCCGCGTGGTCTTTTACGTAATGCTGAAGATATGCGATTATTTCTTCCATTCTGTTCGGGTTATCAAAATCTTCGGGTGTTATGTCGGCTCTGACAAGTCCTCTTATTACAACAGAGGGAACTGCATTTATTATCGGGCTGTTAAATGAGTTGTAATATCCGGACATATTTCCGATTAATGAAACCAATGCTTCATTTGAACATACTTTATCTTTTGAATTATCGCACAGGGTAAGACCTGTTGTGCCTCTTTCGCGGAGGGTTTTATCTAAAGCCCTGTCGTCATATAAATATTCTGAGTTTTTGCCTATTGTGAGTTTATATAAAGGAGGCTGTGCTATATAAATATATCCGTTATCTATTAACGGTTTAGCGTATCTGAAGAAAAATGTCAGAAGTAATGTTCTGATATGTGCTCCGTCAACATCAGCATCGGTCATAAATATAATTTTGTGGTAGCGCAGTTTGTCTATATTAACGTCATCTTCATTTTTGCTGATATTAATTCCTATTGCTTGAATTAACGATTGAATTTCGTTATTTCCGTATATTTTATCAAGTCTTGCACGTTCCACATTTAAGATTTTACCTCTTAACGGCAGTATGGCCTGGAACATTCTGTTTCTGCCCTGCTTAGCACTTCCGCCCGCGGAGTCACCCTCAACAATGTACAGTTCGCATTTTTCGGGTTCGCGATTTGAGCAATCGGCTAATTTCCCGGGGAGTGTTGAATTTTCAAGTACGGATTTTCTTCTTGTTAAATCTCTTGCTTTTCTTGCCGCTTCTCTTGCTCTTTGTGCCTGCAATATTTTTTCGATTATAAGTTTTGCGGATTTTGGGTTAAATTCAAGCCATTCTTGAAATTTCTCGCGAACTACATCATTTACGGCACTTTGAGCTTCGGTATTGCCGAGTTTTTCTTTTGTCTGACCTTCAAACTGCGGTTCGCCCAGTTTAACACTGACAATTGCCGTTAAACCTTCACGAACATCGTCGCCCGTTACGTTCGGGTCAGAGTCTTTTAATAAGTTATTTTTTCTTGCGTAATCATTTAATACACGGGTTATTGCGTTTCTGAACCCCGTTAAGTGAGTTCCGCCCTGATGGGTATTGATATTATTTGCGAAACTCAATACCGACTCATTATATGCGTCGGTGTATTGAAGTGCAATTTCAACCGCTATACCGTCTACTGTTTTATCTATGTAAACGGGCTTTTCAAACATTACATTTTTATTTTTGTTTAAAAATTCAACATAACTGCCTATTCCGCCCTCATAGTGAAAATCTTCCGTATGGTCATTTTTAGCGTCAAGGAAAGTTATTTTTAAACCTTTATTTAAGAATGCCATTTCTCTTAGTCTTGTGGCAATAACTTCTCTGTCCATTACGGTTGTTTCTTTAAAAATCTCAGGGTCGGGCCAAAATGTTGATTTTGTTCCCGTTTTATCCGTTTCTCTTATTTTTTCAACGGGGCCTGTCGGTTCACCTCTCATATATTCCTGACGGTGAACAAATCCGTCCCTTGATACTTCTACCACCATTTTTTCCGATAATGCGTTTACAACGGAAGCGCCTACGCCGTGAAGACCGCCGGATACTTTATATCCGCCGTCGCCGAACTTTCCGCCAGCGTGTAATACCGTGTGTACTATCTCCAGTTTTCCGCTTTCGGGTTTTATATCAACGGGAATGCCTCGTCCGTCATCTTCTACGGTTACGCTTTCGTCTTTATTTATTGTTACTTTTATATGTTTGCAGTAGCCTGCAAGTGATTCATCAATTGAGTTATCTACAATTTCATATACGCAGTGATGAAGTCCTCTTTGGCTTGTTGAGCCTATATACATTCCGGGTCTTAATCTTACTGCTTCAAGCCCCTCCAAGACTCTTATATTACTTGCATCATAATTATTTGTTTGTGTTGTCATGCCTTATTCCCCAATCTTCTCGTCTATTATATTGTACTACAAAATAAAACCTGTGCCAAATTAGTAAAAGTTGTAAATTTTGGGTATAATAATACCGGAGTCAGATTATGTTTTTTAAACGAAAATGTAAAATAACATTTATAAGGCACGGTGCAACAATTAACACCGAAGAAAACAGGTTATTTGATGATGAATCATATCCTGCACTTAATGCACTGGGCAGATTTGAAATGGACAGAATTTCCAAATGGGTTAAAAATAAAGGATTAAAAATTGATAAAATTTATACAAGCTCTGCCCTTAGGACTGTTCAGAGTGCGGAAATATTATCTAAAATCTGCTCGCATGATTTTGAGATAATTCCGCAGTTAAGAAGCCGAATTGCAGGAGTGTGGAGCGGTATGACTTTTGATGATATTGAACAAAAGTATCCGCACATGCTGGAAGAATATCATAAAAATCCCGAGCATTACTGGCCCGATGGCGGTGAAACAACGGTGGAACTTAATAAACGTGTTGCGGAGTCATTAAATAATATTGTTGAACAAAATTTGGGTAAAAGAATTATTATTGTGACCCATGGAGATGTAATTCAATCAGCTGTTGCTAATGCGCTTTCCATTCCGCCGTGTAACCAGTTTAAAGTATATATTCCGACAGGAAGCGCTACACAAATAAGCTACTTCGAGGGCTTTGCCAGCCTTGTCTACAGTGCATACCTCCCGATAGAGTAAATTATGGATTTTTTAAATATTAAAACCGATAATCAAATAAAAGAGCTTACAATTCTTGCTTTCGAAATCTGGCATGAATATTGGCCTTGCTTGTTAACTCCGGAACAAATAAATTATATGGTTAATCTTTTTCAATCTTATGAAGCCGTTAAGTCTGCTATTGAAAATAAAGGTTATATATATAAAATAATAAGATATAACGGCGAAAATGCAGGATATTTTGGAGTTTGCCCAGAGGATAATAAATTATTTTTGTCGAAACTATACGTTAAAAAAGACTTCAGACATTGCGGTATCGGGCAATCAGCCTTTGAACACATATTAGAAATTGCACGAGCTTTGAATAAAAAAATTATTTATTTAACGGTAAATAAAAATAATAAAACTGCAATTTGCGCTTATTTGAAATGGGGATTTAAAAATGTCAAATCTGTTGTAACCGACATCGGAAACGGATTTGTTATGGATGATTATATTATGGAGTATAATTTACAGGAAAATTAATCCTAACCCCATAATCAGCATACCTGACACTATCCCGATTATTACGTGGTGGTTTTCGCCGTATTCTCTTGCTAAGGGGAGCAGTGTATCAAAAGAAATATAAACCATAATCCCCGCTACGGCTGCTGTCATTATCCCTATAGATTGAGCGGGCATAATTGTTTTTAAAAGTAAGACTCCAATTAATCCGCCAATGGGTTCTGATATGCCTGATACAAACGAATATAATATTGCAAGCCGTTTTTTCCCCGTGGCATGGAATATCGGCAGTGCTATTGCTATCCCTTCGGGGATATTATGTATTGCTATTGCTATTGCAACGGGTATCCCAAGCATTATATCCTGTGTGGATACCAAAAAAGTTGCCATACCCTCAGGAAAATTATGTAAAGTTACCGCTATTGCCGTTATTAAACCTGCTCGCCTAATTTGATGTTTTTGGTGGCACCTTTTGGAAGTGCTTAAAAAATCAGATTCTATATGGTCGGGAACAAAATAGTCTATTAATATGGCAATTATTATACCCGCAAAAAAACCGCCAAATGCCAGTGCTTTTGATGTTACCGTGCCATATCCTCCGTTAAGCATTTGCGGGGCTTCATTCATAAGTTCGCATAAACTTATGTATACCATTACTCCCGCTGAAAATCCTAAGCCGACTGACAGTGCTTTTAAGTTATTGCGTTTTACAAAAAATGTTATAAATCCGCCTAAAAGCGTTGACATTCCTGCAAATAAGGTTAATATTAACGGTAATATATATGCTTTCATAGTTTTTATACTATCACAAAAAATATTTACAATCGCTTATTAAAAAATATATAATTATTTTATGAGTAATTATTCGCAAAACCATTCAAGTATTATTGAATTTTCTTCAAAAGAAAAAATTGAATTTTTTAATTCTTTATATGTTTTATTTCGTTCGGCTTTTTCTTTTTTGCAAATATTTAATTCGATTTATACATCAACAAAAAATCAAAATATTAAGGCGCTTTGTTATCACTTAATAAAAAAAATTGAAAAGGGCTGTTCGCTTGAAGAAGCCTTCTTACATTATGAAAATATTTTAGGTCTTGCTAATACGGGACTTATTATTGCGGGTGAAAAATCGGGAAAACTTGATAAAATGCTTTTTAATATTATCAATAATCTGAAACGCGAAGATGAGTTAAAAAAATCTGTTTTATCTTCTTTAACTTATCCCGTAATTATTATTTGTATGGCAATAGCGGTATTTTTGTTTTTTAAATTTTTTGTTTTAAAAATGTTTTCATATATGGGAGAGGGAATAAGCTCTTTTGAAACGAGAAATCTGCTGATTGGTGCCGTTATCAAAATTGTTATTGTTTTTGCTATTTTAGGCGGAATTGTTTTATTTGTTTCAAAACAAAAGAAGTTTATTAATGCTGTTTTTAATATATTAAATAAGCTGCCGTTGATTTCTAAGATAGTACAAAATTATAATTTCAGCAATTTTTTTGCGGTGCTTGCTCTTGCTTATGAAGCGGGGGTTAGTGCTTATAAATCGCTTGAGCTTGCTTATTCGGTAATAAGTATTCCGAGGGTTAAAATAAAATTAAATAATTCACTAAAACTTGTATCTTCGGGTAATGAAATATCATCTGCACTCCGGTGTGCCAATGTATTTTCATCTTATGCAATGTCGCAAATTTCGGCGGGTGAAAAAGCAGGTGAACTTGATAAAATGCTTTTGCTTGTTTCTAAAGATTATGAACGCGAGCTTGATTTATCTCTTAAGGTTCTTGTAAAAGTTATTGAGCCTCTTATGCTTATTTTAGCGGGTATTATTGTTGCTTACGTCGCTGTTAATGCTTACGGTTCTTATTATACAAATCTTTTTAATATGTTTTAAATATTAGAGGGATGTTTATTTAACATTGTATCAATTGCGGTTTTAACCTGCTCAATTGTTATATTTTCCATGCAGGCTCTGTTATTTTTACATTTTCCTTTTAATGAGCAGGGCATACAGTCTAAATCTGATTTTATTAAAATATTATCATCCCCGATTGCCCGCCATTTTTCAAACGGCATAGGGCCATATAACCCTATTACTTTTGTTCCGACGGATGATGCCATATGTAGT
>CANPYB010000034.1 GCA_947587605.1 Candidatus Gastranaerophilales bacterium | reverse complement strand
TTTTAATACTTCTTTTATAGCATTTTTTGCTTCGTTTACGCTATAGCCCAGAGAGATTAAAACGCTTTGAACTTCAACTATTGAATCGGAATTGATTTCTTTTGAAGTTTCTATATCTGCAACATCTACAGGTGTTACGTTCGACCAGTTAATTAACTTATCTTTTAACTCGAGTATAATTTTTTGAGCGACCTTTGCCCCGACTCCCTTTGCTCTGGATAATTCTTTAAAATCCTCGCGTATCATTATATCTATAAGCTCTGATATAGAAAATTCGTCTAAAATTAATAATGCCAGCTTAACTCCAATTCCCGAAACGCTTTGAAGTATGTTAAATATATCTCTTTCTTCTTTTGTTAAAAACCCCGTTAAACTCATGGAGTCTTCTTTATGGCTTAGTGATACGTACACTTTGACTTCGCCGTCAGATATCTTTTCAACCGTCCTTTTTCCCGTATGTACAAGATATCCTATATTATTAACATCTATTACCACATAAGCTCCGCGGTGTGAGTTTATTTGTTTTGAAGCCAATGTCCCTTTTAAATAATCGTACATTTTATATCCCGTCTGTTTCTTTCAATTTATTATATGATTCAAGTGCCGTTTTAGCTTCTTTATCTTTTTTTAACTGTTTTAAAGCGAAAGCTAAATTATAGTAAAAATTTGCCTCATCGGATTTTAGTTTTATTGCTTTTTCAAACTCGTTTTTTGCAGATTTATAATTTTTCAACCCGAGATACGCACAGCCCAAATTATAATAGTAATAGGCAAAATCTTTTTTGTGTTTGATTGCAAGTTTGTATTCGTTAATTGCACTGTTATATTTTTTTTCTTTTAAATAAATATTGCCTAAGTTGTAGTGAGCCTTATCAAAATCGGGTTTTAATAAAATTGATTTTTGAAAGAAAAAAATAGCATTTTCATCATTGTCAAAGTCCTGCGACATATTGCCGAGCAGATACCATATTTCATAATCTCTTTCATCTTCCGTAATTGCAGAGCTCATTTTGTAGGCTCCTTCAAGATTATTAGAGTTGTATAGTGCAATAATTTCTTTTTTCTTTTCTTCAAAACTTTGATCGCCAAAGCAATAATTGCATTGAACAAAGAACAATAATAAAGTTACAATTAAAAATATTTTTTTCATAATCTACCCGTTGATATTATAAAATAATTAAAAAATAATGTAAAATTTTATAACAATTCAGTGATTTTATACAATTTCTTTGGTAAAAAAAACTTTATATAAATATAACGAAGATATAGGCAGATATGATTAGTTTAGATTTAGACTTATTGTATTTAAACAGATACTTTAATATCGGTGTTGATAAACTTCAGCAGTACCGAAATAAAAGTATCACCGAAATCATGGAAATTGAAGCCGAGAGCGGTAACAGAGCCGCGGCTGATTTTCTGACTCAAATTACAAGCGACCCGACAAAACTTGTTAAGGCTTTTCAGCTGATTAATCCGAGAAACAGATATTTAATACTTATAAATATGAATAAAGATGATTTAACAAAGTTTATCGGAATGCTTGAACCTGAGCAGCTTGTTTTGGGGCTTAGTATATTTACCCAAGAGGGACTTTTAAAATTAATGCTTGAGCTTCCGACGGAGACTCTGTCTAAGCTCGTTATGAAAAATATGGACACGGAAAAGTTCCTGCAAATTATACCGGAAGACTTCTTAGACGAGTTTTTAACCTCGGATAAAATTGATAAAGGTTTAATAATGAAGTCGCTTGAGCAAGTTGATGAAGAACAAATGCAAAAGATGATGGAGAATATGACAGGTCAGCCCTGTTATGATAATAAAGAGTCAATAATGAAAAATCTTGCCTCAATGGACGATAAAAAGTTTATGGAATCCATATTGAGCTTTGAACGTAAGGGCAAAGAACAAATAATATTCGGGATATTAGATAAAAGACCCGAATTAATGCAGGAATTTAATCCCGAGGCTTTGGTTTTTCCGTTTTCAAAAATGGAAAAAGGCGAAATTTTAAAGGCATTAACCGAACTTGAAACAAAAGAATTAATGCCTATGTTTGAGGATTTACCGCAAGAGGTGCTTGCTCTTGTTGCAACACAAATTGACCCGAAAGTATTTGCACAAGTTCTTACTTCTGAATTCCTTGACGTTATTGCAGAATGCGGAATTGATTTTTAATTTTAGCATACGCTTTTTAATACATTCTTGTATCCATAAAGAGAATGGATATTTTTTAAAAATTTGGAAAAATTTTAATTATATTATTTATTTTATTCTTAATCTTAATATAATTATAAACTATATTTAAATATTTTAGCGGTATTTTATCTATTATTGGCAGTGTCAAACAAGTACCTATGGCTTGATATACCAATGCCGGAGGGGATTTTAGCAGTTTTTCAACTTTTTCATCTACTATTTTATCTTTTTCTTTTGCATTACAAATTTTATGGTATGGAATATAAATTTTATCCCTTATTAATTCCGGATCAATAGAAAATTCTTGCGGATGTTCATATATATATGTACCTTTATGTATAATGAATGAATGAAATGCAAAGGACTTAATTTCTTTTTTATATTTATTTATAAAGTTAATAGTCATCATAAAATCTTCCATCGTTTCACCGGGAAAATTGTAAATTAAGTATAAATGGTTAAAAATACCGATATTATATGAGTCTTTAAGTATTCTGACGGCTGTTGAAATATCTATTCCTTTGTTATATTTTTCTAAAATTTTGGGATTGCCTGATTCTAAACCCCATTGGGCAATTCTAAGTCCCGATTTATATAATTTTTTTAATAATTTTTTATCAAATTCTTTTTCAAAACGTAAATTTGTTAAATATCTTATATTAATTTTTTTTGTAATTATTTTATCAGCAAATTCTTCAATAAAACTTGGAGATAAAGCAGCATCTTGAAAATAAAAATATTTTACATTATATTTTTTAATTAAATTTTCAATTTCTTGAATTACATCATCAACATTTTTTGGATCATAAACTTTATCTATATTATAGGTGCAGAACTTGCATTTACCCCAATAGCAACCATATGAAACTTTTATTGGAAGAACGGGTTCACACATAAAATATTGAGAAAAATCATATCCGTTATAATTATAATTAACTGTTTTTTTACTTAATTTATTTACGTTTTTTGTTTGATATATATTATCATTTTCATAATATAAAATATTGGATACATCTTTTAATTCTCTTTGTCCCGAATGATGTTCCCATAGCTCTTTTACTGCAATTTCACCAAGTCCTGTCATACAATAATCTGCAAAATCAGTAAAAAGTTGTTTATCTTTTTTTATTAATGTTGATTCATAGTCAATCCAACTTCCTCCCAGTGCGATTTTTACATTGTACAATTTTCTTATGATTTTAATTGCGCTTAATGCGCCAAGAATTTGGTCGGTTGAATTTATTGAAATGCAAATCAAATCTCCATCTTCTATTGATAATTTAGGAATTTTATTTTCCATGTATTCAATAAACATGTTGTAATTTTTATCTTCAGATATTCTTTTGTATTTAAAAAAACAGTTAGGGTCAGCTCGATTATCGTTGATTATACCGAATGAGCATTTACTTATTTTAAAAGGATAATAAGGTATAGATATAATGTCCAATGCCATATTTATACAATAATTATGAATTGTTTTGACTTTATAGTTATAAAAATTATTTTTATCTTTTATCAAATTTGAAATATTGTCTATTTTTTTAATAAGATTATCTCTATATTTAAATTTGTAAAATTTATCAAGTACACTTTTTGTATAATTAACCTTATCTATCGGGTATTTATTATCAGTATTTTCAATAATTTTTTTTGATTTTTCGATAGCTTTAATAATATGTTCGGATTTGAGTATATAATTAAAAAAATCAATATTTAAATCATATCCTATACACTCAACACCCATTTCTGATAATACTCCCATTAGTGTTGGAATTCCTGTACTTGGAGAGTGTATATCCCACTGAGGGGGAAATATAAATATGGTTTTCATATATTATTCCTTTGTAATCAAGTCAGCTAAAGGAGTTTCTATCATTCCGTTGAGTGATTTGTCGGTTTGTTTTAATTTATTTGAAACTGCATTTATTTCATCTGTCCATTGAAAATATTTGTTAACAAAATCTTCACCTTTCTTAAAGTCTTGAGACAGTTGAACTTCAACAATTTCAGTCAGCATCTTCATTGCAGTTTTTGTCATTTTTTCAATATCTATACTGATTATGCCGTCATTGCTTACTGTTATTGTTTTTTCTTTAATAAAGAAGTATGCCTGCATTACCGTGCGGACTCTGTGCGCTTGAGATAATTCGGGTTTCGCCTTTAAGAAGCAGTTTGCGCCAAAGGTTACAAGTATTTGTTTCTTTTCTTCTTCAGTATATACTCCTGCTTCCGTCAAACAGTCTAACAGCGCCAATGAGCCCATATCGGCTTTGTTCTCTTCAATAATATTTTTGTATTTCCCGAGTGCCTCCGTCCCCGATTTCGGGCCTAAAGAATGCACATTTTCATGTCCGATAGTAAACCAGTGGTCTGCTTCGGGGTTGTAATATTTATGTAATTCGGGGTTTAATGTTGCATTTAGTCTTTTTTTTCTGCGTTCTATTGCTTCGGGGGAATTGCTTGTTCTTACTTGTCTGTGATATATATTTCTTCTTCCGCCGCCTATTGTTAATGATAATTTGTCGTTATTGGGCAGATTTTGCGCAATGGTAATTCCGCCTCTGTATGAACCCTCATCACCTCTAAGCGATACAATATCAACATCAGCCATAGTTTGAAGATTATCTTCATCAGATGATATATTTTGTTCGTATTTATCTTTTAACGGCATGTTTTCCGCCATTAACGGCAAGTATTTTTTTACCTTTAATAAATCTTGAGTCCCTTTTTTATTTACTATCCCAACCCTTATACCTATTGAGTCTTTTGATATCGGGGTTATATTGTTTTCTTCAAGCAGATTTTTTAGTTCTTCATCCTCCATAACGCTTCCCGTTAAAAGGTCGGCGTATTGCTCGCGAGAAATTGTAAATTCAAGCGGAGTATCCTGTAATGTCGCCCATTTTTTATCGGCATAAGCGTCAAGCATAGGGTCATTTTCTCTTAATGCCTTCGCCTGCAAGTTTAAATATTCGTTAAAATCTTTATTCGTTGATGTATTTGAGGCTTGCTCCAGCTCATCTGCTATTTTATTAAATTCTTCCTTAAATTCTTCAGTATAATCAAACGCTTTTAATTTACTGCCGCTGCGCTTTACTATGGTTCTTTGATTTAATATTTTTTGGACTTCTTCTTTTTCGCCGTTTTTCAGCATTTCTTTTAAAATATTATGCAGTTCGTTTTTTGTAAGGTCGGCAGGGTAAAATGCTTTGCCGTCACTTTCTTTTGCACCTTTTAACAGTATAACCTGTTTTGACTCCGAGTCTATTCCTATTATGCCTAATTGTGCATTAAATAATATTTTTGTAAGTTCTGCCTGCTTATTTCCCTTTTTTATTTCTTCGTTAAGGTAATCTCTAAACGGCAGATTTAACTCATTATCCTGCTTCATATATATAATATTTGCAAGATTTGCTGCTTTTACAAGATGAGCAAGTGCTTTTTTATCGCCCTCGCTTAATGAGGTGTATTCAACCGCATCTTCCTTTAGCATTGGCTTTCTTATTAAATAATCTTTATCGGTTCTTTTTTCAAGTTCTTCTATAGATAAATTAAGCTCAAATTGCATAGTTTTCCCCTCCCTGATATTAAAATATTAAATTTATTGCGTGTAGCTGTCAATAAGTACAGTGTCGGGCATTTCATAATATTTGCAATTAAGACAGCGTTTTTGAGCATAATATTTCCCGCTTTCACCATGAAATCTTGATGAATAGTTAGAAATAATCTGTGACGGATTATTTGATTGCTTTATACAGAATGTATTAGCTTTAATTCCTTTTTCGGGTAATTTAATTTCAATAAAGTCATTTCCCGTATAATAAACGGCTACAGCTTTTTTCCCTTCGTTAAAGTAATCGCTTACATAATTATTTGTCCAATATATGTTGTTTAATGATGAAATTCTTAATGTTTTTATTATTCCCGCTAATTCGGGTATATTTGGCAGTCTGCCTCCGTTAGCCATACAATATGCGTTCTTTTCATTTATTGTTTTTAATGCGGGCGTTGTGTTTATAAGCTCAAATGACGGCGAACAAAAACTTTGACGCCATATTTCTCTCTGATTTTGTATTGACATATCTTTATATTCCGTAAACGGGAAATTACATAATCTGATATTATGAATATCATATTTTACTTTTGAATCCAGCCTGTTTTCAGATGATTCATAATAAGGGTTTGCTTTTTGCAATGAATTATAACTGTATCCTTTATTTAACAACTCATCAAAAATACTTCTCGGAACATGTTTGATGTTGAAATTAACAAAAGAAGATTCTTTTTTCAAAGTTTTATTTATATTATCTTGGTTTTGAATTTGCTGTATACTTGGGAAGTTGTCTTTTATTATTTTGGGTGGAAATTCAAACGGAAGTTTATTATTATTGTTTTGTGTTTTATTGTAATTTGAGGGCGGGAATTTATGGAAATAATTTTGTTTTATAACGTATTTATATGTATCTGCACTTGTTACGCAATAGAGAGTAGGGTGTATCCCTTTTGGCTTCATAATAATCTCGTATGACATATTTTTGAAATGAAGCACAAGCGGATGTCTGCCTGCTTTATCACTTGTCCAGTAGTATTGTTCTCCAAATGTGTCAAACCTGTTAAATATAATATTATAAATTTCAAGATGAGTAGGAATTCTTGCGTTCATTGAATTGCAGAAATCTTCTGCTTCAAGATAACCGCTAAATCTAAATCCGTCGGTAGTATAATATAAAGGCAATGTCATTTTTTGATTTTTAAGAATTTTAACTCTTTCGGGAAGCAAATTTGTGTATTTTAAATAATTCCTTGAATATTCAATAGGCAGTTTTTTGGCTCTGTATCGGTCTTTTACAATATAGTTGTCGGCAATTCCTACAATAAATTTATAAAGAAGATATATTATTATACAGATAATAATTGCAAGTATTATTATATCTGTTTTTCTTTTTTGTTTATTCTCATCCATTGCCGGAATAATAAATGCCGGAGAAATTAAAAACATGTAGATAATTAAAAGCAGTGAGGGAAGCATCATGCTTATTGTGCTGATGAAAAAACTTGAAATAAATGCAATATTAACTGCTTCTTGATTAGTCATTCCGATAATAATTACATTTGAAAGGAATATGGCAGCACATCCTGCAGTTATTAAAACTATTGTCAACGGATAATTAATATAAAAAAGTTCTTTTTTTAATTCGAGCCAATATTTATTATATAATTCGGCTATTACTATTCTGTATACCGCAAAAGTTAAGCAGTTAATAAAAATACTGAAAATTATAAATAATTCTTTATTCGCGGCAGATACGGTATATGAAATAAGATTTAGTATTAATATTGCAACGGTGAATATTATATTTGTATTCAAAAGAATACTTGTTTTATTTTTTTTCATACTTTTTTTATTTTGCATAATCTTATTGTATAATTAAAATGATGAATAGTGAAAGGTTTGAATGTGGAAATTATACAAAAATCAACATTAAATGAATTAGCAAAAGAAGTCTTTAAAATAGAGGCTGATTCAATAATGAAGCTGCAAAGCAGGATAAATGATAATCTGGAAGAAGCCGTAGAAAAAATAATAAGCTCAAAGGGCAGAGTTATTGTTACGGGAATGGGGAAATCGGGCTTGATAGGAAGAAAAATTGCCGCAACACTTTCATCAACAGGTACGCCTGCTTATTTTTTACATCCTGCGGAAAGTACGCATGGAGACTCGGGTATAATTACACGAGAGGATGTTGTTATTGCAATATCCAACAGCGGAGAAACTACGGAGTTGTTAAATTTGCTTCCGCTTATAAAACGATTTGAAGTTCCTCTTATTGTTTTGGCCGGGAATAAAAATTCGACGCTCGGCAAATGCGCGGATATATATTTTGATATTTCCGTGGAGAAAGAAGCATGCCCGTTAGGTAAAGCTCCGACGGCAAGCACAACGGCAACACTTGCAATGGGTGATGCACTTGCTGTTTGTTTATTAAAACAAAGAGGATTTTCTACCGAGGATTTCCTTTTATATCATCCCTCGGGAGCTTTAGGCAAAGGCATTTTGTATATGATTAAAGACTTAATGTTAAAAGATAAAGCGCTTCTTCCCATTGCTCATGAAAATGATACATTTATAGAAACAGTTGACCTGATTTCAAAAAAGAAGCTGGGCTGTGCTTTGGTTGTCAATGATAATAATGAATTAACAGGGTTAATTACCGACGGAGATATAAGAAGAATATTGTTAAGGTATCCCGATGTTTCAATCCTTTCCACAAAAACAGTTATGACCAAAAATCCGAAAACAATATCGGCAAATGATATGGCAGCTAAGGCACTTGCATTAATGGAAAAACACTCTATTACTTCACTTGCCGTTTGCGACGAAAATAACTCGCCGATAGGTATAATACATATTCATGATTTGTTAAAAGCGGGAGTTGCCTAATGTATAGCGAAGATTTAATTAAAAGAGCTTCAAAAATAAAACTTGCCGCATTTGATATAGACGGAGTTATGACTGACGGAAGTCTTACTTTTGATGAAAACGGAGTTGAATATAAAACATTTAACGCCAAAGACGGTCAAGGTATTGTAATGATTACAAAAGCAGGCATTATTACCGCTATAATTACCGCAAGAGATAACGGAACCGTTAAGCACCGTTTTGAAACTCTCGGTATGTCAAAATTATATATGGGACAAAAAAATAAAATTAAAGCAATGCGTGAATTGCTGCAGGAATACAATATTGACCTCAGTGAAGTCGCATATATGGGAGATGATTTGCCCGATTTATGTGTATTAAATGAAGTAGGATTGGCATGCTGCCCTAATGACGCAGTAGAGGAAGTTAAAAAGGTTTGTCATTTTATATCTTCCAAAGACGGAGGCAGAGGCGCAGTCAGAGAACTTACCGATTTAATTTTTAAAACTCAAAATTTATCTGTTTAAATCAAATAATATTTTTGCCCCTATAAGTGTTAAATCGGGATTAATATAATCAAATTTACGTCTTAAAAATTCGCTTATTACATTAGAATACCCGCCTGTTGCAATAATAACGGATTTTTGACCCAGCTCGCGCTCGCATTCAAAAATTAATCCGTCTATCATTGCGGCATGACCTCTTACAATCCCCGATAACATAGCGTCAACTGTATTTCGTCCTATTGCATTTTTAGGCGATTCAATAAATAAATTGGGCAGTTTTGAAGTCTTGGAACTTAACGCTTCCGCTTGAATTTTCATACCTGCCGTAATAATTCCGCCAATAAATTCATTTTTTTCATTAACAATATCAAATGAAGTTGCCGTGCCAAAGTCTACTACAATGGCAGGTGTTGAGTATAACTGTGCTGCCGCGCATGCGTTTGCTATTCTGTCTGCTCCGACTTGATTGGGAGTATCCGTTTTTATTTCTATATTTGTATTTATTTTATGCGTAATTATTAATGAGTCTATATTCAGATATTTTTTTAACGCTTTTTCAATCCGCTCGGTTAATTGAACAACAACACTTGATATAACGGCATTTTTTACATCTTTTTCAAGATTGTTTTCCCTCAGCAGATTTTTTAAAAAAACTCCGTATTCATCTTCTGTTCTTGAAAGAACGGTTGATAACCGCCATACATGAACAAGCTCGTTATTATTAAATACACCTAAAGTTATATTAGTGTTTCCTATATCGATTGCAATCAGCATAATTTCCTCTTTTTATAATTCTACCAAAAACAAATTTTATGTTACAATCGTAAATAATAATTAGGATTGGAGAAGTATTAATGATTGATTTTTTAATTCAAAGTTTTCAAATTAAGTCAATGAGCTTGTGGGAGGCAGGCATGCTGATATGCTTCGGTGCAAGCTGGCCGTTTGCGGTAAAAAAAACATATAAAACCAAATCCGTAAAAGGAAAAAGCAGACTTTTTCTTTCTTTAATAATTATAGGTTATATTTTCGGCATAATTAATAAAATCATCAATTCCGTGGATTTTGTTTTATGGCTTTATGTAATAAACTTGATACTGGTGGGAAGTGATTTATTCCTTTGCCTCATATACAGAAACAGAAAAGAGAATATTTAATATGAAACTGATAAGTAAAAAATTTGTTAATATACTTGGAATAACGGCATTTTTAATTTTTAACGCAAATATTGCAAATGCCATAACTCCCGTATCTTCAAATGCTGATAAAGTAAAATTAGAGTCTGCGGAAGCGCAAATTCCCGCTAAAGAAATGAATATTATAAACAGAGTCAGCTTGAAGAATAAATTGAAACGTACTCCCGAAGCTCAAATTAAGAATTTTATAAAAAAATATAATAAATATTCAGAGTCAAATAAACTGGATAAGTTAAAAAATCTGTATTCCGATTCTTATGTAAATAACGACGGATTTGACAAGGAAACATTGTTTAAATTAATACAAGAAGCAGCTGATTTGTATAAAGATTTAAAATATACTTCCGATATTCAAGACATAAAAGTATCGGGAACAAATGCAACCGTAAAAGTTCATGAAAAAGCACAGGGTGAAACACTAAAGGTTGTTGAAAGATTTAATGATACGGGGCTTATAACTTCAGAACTGAATTATACAAATTATTTGAGAAAAGAAGACGGCAAGTGGAAAATACTTGCAAGTGATATAACTTCGGAAAAAGTAACATTGCAGTACGGAGAGGCAAAAAAGGCCGGCTTTGAAATAACTGCTCCCGAGTGTATCGCCGCGGGAAAAAATTATGAGGTTTCAGTAAAAGCTAATATTAATGCGCCAAGTGCTGTTGAGCAGGCAAAAAGCATTGATAAAGAATCTAAAAGTGAGGATGAGGAGGTATTGCTTGAAACGGTTTCGCCCGACGGTGTATTTATGTTCGGGTCTATTACAAACGAAAAAATAACCTATCCGCAGGATCACGGAGAAGATGTGTTAAGAGGTTTAAAATCTAACGAACTTGCAAGAATACTTACATCCAATACGGATAATTGCAATGAATATGCAACAGCTTCATTAGGTATAACAAGAGCCCACGTTGACCCTTCTTCCGTTGTTATTGATATGACAGGTATGGCAATATTAATGACCAGAGTTAACGTATTACCCATAAAAAAAATTGTGATAAATGAAAAGGAGTCAAAAAATGACAAAAATTCATCGAAATGAGCCCAAAGCATTGGTGGATATGGCTGCTATAATAAAATATGCAATACTGACAGTATTGTTTTCACTGGCAATTTTTGGCGTAAGAGAAATTGTATTGTATTCATTGACTTTATCACCTACAAAACAAGTAGGTAACGGGTTTTTGACACTCTATGAAATCCATAATACGGGTGCGGCTTTTAATCTTTTTGCAGGTCATAACGAAATATTAATTTCAGCTTCATTTTTTGCAGTTGCAATAATAGCATTTTCACTGTTAATACTCTCAACAAGGCTTTCTCATACGGCAATATCGGGGATGTCATTATTAAGTGCGGGTATATTAATGAATATGTTTGAGCGTATTTCCTACGGTTATGTAATTGATTACATTTTCTGTAATTTTGCTCCCGGTTTTCCGATGTTTAATATCGCAGATGTAATGATAGTATTTGGTGCGCTCGGAATTGTTATGTCGTTATTTTCAAAAAACAGGTCATAAAATAAATGTCTAAAAAATATGTTTTCAGTGTCCAATCTGTAAGTGAACCTTTAAGACTGGACACTTTTTTATCAAAACAGGATATATTTTCATCGCGTTCTCAAGTGCAAAATCTTATTAAAAAAAATCAGGTATATGTCAACGGAAAAATGCAAAAAGGCTCGTACTCGGTAAGAGAAGAAGATTTAATTGAAGTTGAATTAAGCGATGAATTTAATGTTATAATTCCTCCGGAAAATATTGTGCTTGATATAGTTTGGGAGGATGATGATATATTGGTTATAAATAAACCGAAAGCAATGCTGACTCACCCTACGGTAAAAGAAACAACGGGAACTCTTGTAAATGCATTGTTATATAAATACGGATATGATGGGTTATCTGATATTAACGGAGTAATGCGTCCCGGGATTGTTCATCGCCTTGACAGAAATACCTCGGGGCTTTTAATGGTAGCAAAAAATAATAAGGCTCATCAGCATTTGGCTGAGCAGATAAAAATAAAATCCGCCCGCAGAAATTATTTGGCAATAGTACACGGAAACTTTGAAAATCAAACGGGAACAATTGATTTACCGATTGGAAGAAATCCTAATCATCCCGAAAAAATGGCGGTTGAAGAAAACGGAAAACCCTCTGTTACTCATTATAAAATTATTGAGCAGTTTAAAGGTTATTCTTATGTTGAGCTTGAGCTTGAAACAGGCAGAACTCATCAAATAAGAGTACATTTAAGCTATACAGGTCATCCTATTGTAAATGACAGCTTGTATAATCCAAACTCATTAAAGGTAAAAACTCAAGAGCAGGTGCTTCAAGCATATAAGCTCAAATTTACCGCATTAAAAAATGATGATATAATTAATCTTGAAATATCTCCCGATGAAGATATTGAAAAAGTTTTAAAATACTTAAGGAGCAATTACAGATGAAAAGTAAAGTTTTAATGGCTGTAGAATTAATAATTTTTTGCGGATTTATATATATTTTAGCGGTAAATTATCTTGCAAAAACAACCGCAGGATTTAATGCTGCTTTAGGTGACGGCGGTTATGTCGTTTTAAGCACTTTTTTTGTTCTGTTACTGGGATATGTACTGGGACTATTGTCGGGAATACTTAATACATCGGCTGTAAGCTCAAAATATAAAGAACAACTTGAGTTCTACGCAAGAAAAAATGAAAAACTCGCTCAGCAGAATGAAATAGATACTGACGACCGAGAGGCACTGCAAAGGAAAATAGCTTCGCTTGAAATTGCTTTGAAAAACGCTTTAAATAATAAATAGTTATAATTTTATTAATATTGAAATAATATTATATATTTTCTTCAATTTTGCTTTTGAGCACTGCTTAAGAAGTAGTGTAATATTTTCAATAATTTCTTCGTTATCTTTATTCTCGTTAATCATGAGAAGTTCAACAGGTGTAATTTTAAATGCTTTGCAGATATTATCGATAGTTGCCGCATTGGGCTGATAGCGGTTTCGTTCAATATTGGAAAGACCTTGCAGACTCATACCGATTTTTTCGGCAAACGCCTCTTGAGTCAACCCGTTTACTTGTCTTAATTTTTTTATGCTTGAATTTAAAATTTTTTGATAGTCCATTCTAATAATTTATAATATATAGTCATTTAGTTTAATAAACTAAATAGAGAATAATATGGCTAAATAATTATAAGAAATGTAACAAAATACTTGAAAATTGTTAATTTAAAAAATTTATAAGTTTTAACATGATTACAAAAATATAAATACAAGAAAAGGAGAAACATTATGACAGATGTAAAAACTATTAGTTCAGGGAATGTATTATTAAAGGAATTAGCAAAACCTGCTGAAAAAACTGAAAAGAAAACCCCCGAGCAAGTAAAAGACGGGAAGAAAAAAATTGCTCTTGCTTTAACAGGTCTTGGAGTCGCAGCCGCCGCGGGCGTCGGGATTGCTGTTGCCGTTAAAAATGGTAAAATTAATTTACCTTCTTTAAAAAAGAATGTTCAAACTTCAGTGGAAGATAAAG
>CANPYB010000033.1 GCA_947587605.1 Candidatus Gastranaerophilales bacterium | reverse complement strand
TATTAGTGTTGATATGTTAGATGATTACTCCATTAACCTTGTTTCGGGATTAAATTCCGACTATAACGGATTTTTAATGCAGTTAAAAGGCATAAATTTAGTAAGTGCTTTTGCTCTCTTAGCATTAGCTGCAATAATTTTCATGCTTTGGTATTTATTAAGGAGAGCTAAAGAAAATACAGACATTAACAGCTATACATCAGTTCCAAACGGTTTATTAAAATCAATTCAAGGTTCTAAAAATTCTGAAGTTCAGTTTAAGTCGGGCAGTGATAATTCTTTTGAATGTTTTGATATCCCCGTAAAACAAAATAAAAATCACAGTTCTTATGAACTAAAAAGTACATTGAACCAAACTTCACAACTTTTAAATAAAAATAATGGAACGGTAAGACTTAAGCATACTAATCCTATATTAAAATCAACAAACAACAACCCTAACGGGTTATTATTACCTTCTGTTGACGAAAATCAAATAAAAAAAGAAAATATCATTTCCAAACTTAATATTTCAGCTGATAAAGGCTTTTATATAACTTCAGATAACGGTGTTGTTAAACTTTTTGGATTTGTTAGTGATAAATCATTTTTAATTCAAGAATTTAACAATATAAATCAAATAAATCTTCAAGCCAGATACTATGATAAAAAAGGAAATAAAGAAACTTATGTAGTCAGACTTGATAATTATAAAGCCTTAATTGAAGTTTCCAAATTCGATATGAGAGAATTAGCTAAGATATAGCGATGAAAAAAATTATAATCATTGTATTTGCTTTTATTTGTATATTATTTTTAATATACGAAAAACAACTTATTAAAAAAGCGGATAGTGAAAATATAATTAAATTTTCTTCCTGGGGTTCGCAAAGCGAAACAGCAATTCTTAATGATTTAATTAATGATTTTGAAAAAGAAACAAATATAAAAGTAGAATTTATACATATTCCTCAAAACTACTTTCAAAAACTTCATTTGTTATTTGCGTCAAATCTGTCACCAGATGTTGTTTTTATTAATAATATCTATATAAAAATGTACATAAAAGCAGATTTATTGGAGGACTTGTCTCAATATTTTGCGGATGATAAAAATTCATACTATAAGGAAGCAATAAATTGTTTTAAAGAAAACAATAAATTATATGCAATACCGCGCGACATTTCAGCACCCGTAATATATATCAATAAAGACATTTTTAAAAAGCATGGAATATACAAGACAAACAAATTAAATAATATACGAGAATTAAAAGAATTAGCTCAAAGAGTCACTACAAAAGATTATTACGGAATAAACATTGAAGAAGAACCGATATTCCTGTTAAGTTTTCTTGCCTCAAACGGCGGCGGAGTCTTATCTGATGATTGTAAAAGTATAATTATAAATAATCAAAACAGCACAGAAGCGCTTAATTTGTATTCGGATTTCATAAATAAATATCATATATCACCTGCAAAAGCGCAAATAGGAAGCATGACCACCGCGCAAATGTTTATCAATAAAAAACTTGCAATGTACATTTCAGGACGCTGGATGGTGCCAAAGTTCAGACAGACTATAAATTTTGATTGGGACATTATAGAATTTCCTGCAAGTGAGGAAAATAAGATATATCTTGACGCATCGGGGTGGGCTGTATCAAAAAATTCAAAACATAAAGAACAAGCAATTAAGTTTATAAAATATCTTTCTTCCAAACAATCGGCAGAAAAATTTGCCGAAAGCGGATTAATTACTCCCGCAAGAATAGACGCGGCAGAAGAATTTATTTTAAATGACAAGAAAAACAAACCTGAAAATTCGCAAATATTTCTTTCAATGATTAAATACACAAAACCGACACCCGTAAATGAAAACTACGGAAGAATTAATGATATACTAAAAGAAAAAACTCAATCGGTTTTAAACGGTGCTAAAAGCAGCGAAGTCCCGTTCAGTAATACCGATATAAAAGAACTTGAAAGTTTATTGTAATGAATATTTTAGAAAATATATTTAAGTTAAAAGAATACAAAACAAACGTAAAAACAGAGTTGATTGCAGGTTTAACCACTTTTTTTACAATGTCATATTTATTTATATTAAGTCCTAAAATACTGGCTTGTTTAGGGCTTAATTTTGAAAGTACACTGTGTATAACAGCATTAACGGTATTTATCGGCAGTATTTTAATGGGCTTATATGCCAATAAACCTTATGCGGTTGCACCATTTTTGGGCGAAACGGCTTTTATTTCTTACACAATTTGTACTGCTCTGGGGTTTTCAATAAAAAGCGCTCTGGCTGCTATTTGCCTTTGCGGTATTGTCTTATTAATTATGACCTTATTTAATATAAGAACATACATTATAAATAACATTCCCGAAAATATTAAAATTACATTCTGTACGGGACTTGGACTGTTTTTTATTTTTATTGCTCTTAAAGATATCGGCATTGTAAATTTTACTCAAAATCCAATTCCGCTTGAAACGGGTAATTTTACATCAACAAATGTAATATTAGGAATTTTAACTTTTATTTTATTGATTATTTTGGTCAATAAAAAAATAAAAGGTGCGGTATTAATATCAATTCTCACTGCAACAGTGATAGGGATACTTACAGGTGATGTTAATTTACCCGAAAAAATAATTTCACTGCCCGCAGGAATTTCATCTTCCCTGCTTCAAGTTGATTTTTCAAGTATTTTCCACAAAAACTTTATTCCGATTTTATTTGTAATCTTTCTTTTGGTTAATATTGATACCTCGGGAGCTTTAATCAGTTTAAATTATAAAACCGATAACGACAACAACTCAACCGAAAACCAAAAGCGGACAATGATATGTGATTCCATTATGGTTATATTAGCTCCGTTATTCGGCACAACCACCCCCGGAGCTTATATTGATTCAATGACGGGAATAAGTGCAGGCGGAAGAACAGGGCTCACAGCAATAACTGTCGGATTTTTATTCCTTATAGGGTTATTTTTCACACCTGTCATTTCAATAATTCCGTCTTATGCTTACGCACCTGCTTTATTATATATAGGTATTTTAATGACCTCTGTCATAACGAAACTTGATTTTACCGACGTAACAGAGTATGCAAGCGCATTATTAACAATCAGCATTATGATTTTTACTTATAATATAGGCTCGGGAATAGTGGCGGGATTTATTATTTATCCGATTATGAAATTATTTTGCGGACAAAAAAATAAAACAAATGCAATCTCTTGGATTTTATTTGTTTTATCTTTAGCCTATTTTATTATATATCCTTATTAAAGATTTAACAGTACAAATGTTGAAAATCTTTTTCTGCGATTTATAAATTTAATTAATGCGCTCATGTTCACCTCTTGTATATATAAAGTATATAAAAATGAAATATTTGATAAAAAAGTAAAATATATTAAGAATTATTAAATTTCTCAGTTAAAGCATAAAATGATATAATTAAAAAAAGTGAAAGGGAATATATGAAAAAGTTATTATTTATATTATCTTTATTAATATTTGGAACAGCTCTCAGCGTAAAAGCTGAAGTCCTGCCTCATACTATATATGCGGTATCAACAGAAGAGCTCACTGCTGAAAATATTAAAACAGGTGAAGTGCTTAATTTTAAGGCGCTTGATGAATATTCAATATCGGAAACGGAAAAAGTGGAAAAGAATGCCGAAATAGCAGTAAAAGTAATAAAATATTCGGAGCCAAAAAGGGGAAAGCGCAACGGCTTTTTAAATGTAAGCCTTATATCTTATGAAGTACCGTCATTAAATGACAAGAAGTTTCCAAATGAAAAATTAAAAGGGACATTAAGATTATCCACACCTAAAGACATAAAATCCATTGCAAAAAATGCGGGAATAACCATAGCGGGCCATATATTAAAAGTTCCGGGTTTTTCGCAGGCGCTTGCCGTTTCAAAAGGACTTTTAGAACCCAATGAAGACCAATCAAGACTAAAATCAGCGGGTAAAAATTTATATGAAAGCACCCCGCTTGTTTACATTGAAAAGGGAAAAGACTTAAATATAGAAAAAGATTCAATCGTTGTAATCAAAGTAAAAACCCAAGATGAATAAAATTTTATTTATTATAACCTTATTTATACTTTGTATCGGATTTGGGTGTATAAATTGTTATCCCGATAATGATTTGTGGGCAAGACTTATAGCGGGAGGTTTTGCCTTTGAAAATCTGTCATTGTTAAAGCACGATATATTTTCATATACACCTGCACATATTTGGTATGACCACGAATGGGGTGCAAGTATTATATTTTATGTGGTTTTAAAATATTTTGGGGCTAAGGGATTAATAATTTTAAAGGGGATATTAACGGCATTAACACTATTTACCTGCTATAAAACAGTAGAGTTAAGAAAACCGACTTCAACGGTAAGTTATAACATAATATATTTTGCCTTAATGTTTTTTGCGATGATGAATGTTTTAGGACCTGTTATAAGATGTCATTTATTTACATGCCTGTTTTTTGCATTATTTATATACATTCTTGAACGCTCAAGGCAAGGCGGAGTAAAAATTCTTATTTTACTGCCCGTTATAATGCTTTTATGGTGCAACATACATGGCGGATGTTTAAGCGGTTTGGGAATTATCGGAATATACTGCATTGGAGAATTATTAAATAAGCAAAACATAAAAAAATATCTAATAACTCTTTTTGCCTGTATAGCAGTGTTGTTTATTAATCCTTACGGAATAGATTACGTTAAATTCCTGTTTTATGCGGGATTAATGGACAGAAGTTATATAACGGAATGGAACAGTCCTTTTCATCAGCATTATTTAAAAAATTATATTGAATATAAAATCTTTCTTGTAATAATGCTATTAACACAGGTTTTATATTTAATAAAAAACAAAATAAACTACGTCAAAGTTGATAAAACAAAGATAATAATAATTGCCGTAACCGTATATTTATCTATAACACATGTAAGGCATATACCGTTTTTTATAATAAGCGCAGGGAGTTTGCTATATGACGAATTTTACTCACTGTTTAATTCTTTATTCGATAAAATAAAAAGGACAGAAAACATAAATAATTTAGTGCTTCTAAAAAATGTTATTGTATATTTTATTCTGCTGATAATATCAATTCCTCAGCTAATTGCAAAAAAAGAAATAACAATAACACAAAGCGCCTATCCCAGATTTGCAATTGAATTTATAAAAATCAATAATATTAAAGGAAATTTATTTATAAATTTTGATTGGGGAAGTTATGCGGCATATAAATTATACCCGAATAATTTAATCGTAATGGACGGACGATATGAGGAAGTCTACGACCCTAATTTATTAATGCAGTTAAAAGATTTCCACCTTGTAAAAGGCGACTGGTACAAAATAATAAGAGATTACAAAACGGATGTGATGATATTAGAAAAGAAATACCCTGTTTATAATAAAATTCTTGAACATAAAGATTGGAAGCTGATATTTGAAAACAATGTCACGGGAGTATTCGTTCCCGCGGCATCATTAAAATCCGAGTATTTATTACCGATACCAAATGATGAATACTATAATAAGACTTTATTTAATACTGATATTCAATTAAAAAAAACGGAACTTTAAATAAAGTTCCGTTTTTAATATATTTATTTTGCGTATTTTCTTTGAGCTTCCTTTATGTTAGCAATAAATTTATCTGCTTCGCCATAACCAAATAAATCAGACCACGGATGCCAGCCAAATAAATTTATTCCGTCATAATCCTTTTTTATATCATTTATAAGGTCACGTCCTGAGTTAACTACAGAGTACCTTTCAGCTATTTTTGCAATAAGTTTATCGGAAAGTTGACTATTATCCCCGAATACAGTTTCAAGGAATTTATTAGCAGTATTGTTTTGACCGGCAGTACCTGAATATATTTCTTTGCAAAGCATATCAATTGCATCTTCATTTCCGTTCATTGCTGCGCTTATAAGTCTATCAGCAAGTTTTTTAGTTAACCGATCTTCTAAACCGCTATCTGTATTAGAAGTTTCTTTCTCAATCATAGTAACAAAACCTTTAGAGTCATTATCAACACCATAAAGTTCTTCATACTTTTTAATTATCGCAACAAAATCATCATCAGAAATATCTTCATCTTCTAAGATGCTTATAAGAGTATCCTCATCCGTACCATCCAAATGTCCGCCAAAAGCATCATGTAAATCTTTTGCGTATCTGTCAACATTAATTACATAATCACCTTGAGATTTTTCAATATCTTTTAATGAATCATTAGGCGATGAAATAGGATCTTTTAACAGTCCCTGTTTTTCAGCAATTTCTATAGCTTCAATACGTGATACCCCATCTACGTTCATTATTTGAGTAATTGTATTTTCATCTTCTTCATCATATTCAGTATATTCTACTCTTAATATGTCAGCCATTTCTTCAGTTATTTTACCTGTTTTTTCCCAATGTGATATTATATCTTCAGGGCAAGTATATGCACTACCGACACTAACACCTGATAATGCCGAATTTATTTTCTCTTTCAATTTAGAAATTTCACTATTTGTATATGAAGGGGTATCCTCATCAGTTTCAGCCTCAGTGTCAGTAGCTTCTTCTACATTTTCGTCCACTGTTGTTGTGTCCTCAATACCTGCACCAACTGTAGTACCGGTGCCAGTACTTTCGCCGACTGTTGTTTCACCGTCATCGACGGTACCGCTTACATCTGAATCACTTTCCAATTCAAGCACGTCTGATTCTTTCAAATCTCCGCATAATATACCGTTCCAAATTGACTGAGAACAAATTATATTACTGCCTTTTAATGCAAATTGTCCCAATTCATCTGCTGAATAATATCCGTCATCATTTTTATCAATTAAATCTAAAAACATTTGAATATCATCTTCGTTGAATTCCGATAATCCTGACGGAGAGGCAGTTTTAACAATTTTTAAAAACTCATCTGATGATAAATTTGTATCTTCCTCAACTTTAAAGATACAATCCAAATTATGTCCACGGGTATTATCATTTCTAAAAGTTCCTTGAAATTCTTTTAATTTTCCTTTTACTTCATCAAAAGATGCACCGCTTTTTGCTATATAAGCCTTAATATAATTTGCAATATCAGACATAATAACTCCTTTTCCTTATACTTTTACAATATATATATCGGAATTTATTTTAAAACCTTTAGAGTTTATTGCCATTTAAAATAATTTTGTAACAATAGTTAACAATTATGATATTTCTTTTCTGTTAGATTTTAATGCCCAACACAATTTTGGGCAAACAGCTTCACAAATACCGCAGCCTATACACTTATTATTATCAGTTGAATATATTTTATCCGTTTCCATAATTGCATTTTCAGGACAATTGTTTAAGCAAATACCGCAATTAACGCAATCAGTTTTATTCCACTCGGGAATTCTAACCCTGCCGTCACCCGTTGCAGGCAAAGGATAAACCTTAAAATCATCTTGTATAAAATCGCCAAAAATTCCGCCTTCTATCCACTTAGTCTGCCTAAATTCAGAAACCGATATCTTTTTTTCTTTTGTACCGGCCGGAAGCGGCTCAATTTTTTTCCATTGCGAAAAATCCGTTAAACTGTCATACAATCCGGATTTATTAATTGCAATAAGGAATTCTAAAAGTCCGTTTCTTAAAAAATTAATATCTTCTTCATTAAGCGATTTTATTTCCACACACGATGCAACACCCGAAAAAGTGCCTCTGACATAAATAGTTCCCCCTACCATTCCGACACAAGAACGATTGCCCAATACAGAATCTATGCCTCCGCAGTCAAAACCGCATATTACGGCAATTCCCCCGCCCATAAATTCAAAACTGAATGAACCGGTATTTTTTAAAACCCAAAACTCAGGAGGTTCAAATTTAGGGTCATGTTTCATTAATGCCCCCGAACGAGTACCGACTCTGCCCGATACATATATTTTTCCGCCCGCAGCACAATGTGAAGCCGTATCACCGCAATCACCGTTAACTGTTATTTGAGCACCCGAATTTAACCAGCCTACGTCTGCAGGCGCACTGCCCTCTACATATATTTTTGTTCCTTTAAGCGCCATTGCACCGACTCTTTGACCGGGATTTGTAATTTTAAAATTAAGCTCCTCACCGTTTTCTTTTGCCCAGGAAGACCCCCCGATATTGTGCTGCCCGCACGCTTCAATATCGAAATCAGTATATCCGTCATTAATTTTAGAGGTTATCAACTGCAATAATTCTTGTGTCGACATCCTTTTATTATCAATTAATGTTTTTATTTTTACCGTTTCTTTGTTCATAGTTTTCTTTCAATTTTAACAAATATACTGAATATCAAGTCTGTTGGAAATATGTTTATCAACCGTAATTAAAGCATCGGAACGACCAATCGGCAAAGTTGAATTACCAACGGGACCCATAAGTTTCTTTAATTCAATATCATTAGCAATAAAGTAATTTACAATATTTTGTGCCGCAACATCTATATCAAGACGTTTAGTCAGGCATAAATCCTGCGTAGCAATACCCGCAGGACAAAGCCCTGTATTACAAGCATTACATTTGCCGGTTTCATTACCTATACAGCCCGCTATTTCAAGAAGCATTCTGCCCGTAAATACACCGTTAGCACCAAGACAAATCAATTTGAACGCGTCAGCCGCGAAACTTCCCGTCTGACCGAGCCCTCCGCCTGCAAACAACGGAATTTCACCCTGTCTGCCCTGATGAACCGCAGCCAAATAACAATCCCTTAACTTAGAGGTTATAGGATGTCCCGTGTGGTTAAGAGAAATTTCATGAGCAGCGCCAGTACCTGCAGCCAGTCCGTCTAAGAAAAATCCGCCTACTATATTATAAGGGTCGCGCAAAAGGTTATTATAAACAGAAACACTTGTAACCGAAGCCGCTGTTTTTATTGCAACCGGAACGCGGAAATTAAATGCCGCATTCATTGATAAGAACATTTTTTGAACGCTCTCCTCAATTGAATACAACCCTTGATGAGTAGGAGGGCTTAAAAGGTCTGCCCTTGGAACGCCTCTTATTTCCTGCACGTATTTTGCAACTTTACTTGCCATTAATAATCCGCCGTCACCGGGTTTTGCACCTTGTCCGATTTTTATTAATATTCCTGCAGGATCTTCCGTCATTTCAGGCATGGATTGAATTATTCTGTTCCAACCGAAATGCCCCGAAGCTATTTGAAGTATCATATACTTAACATAGCGCGATTTTAAAAGTCTTACGGGAATTCCGCCCTCACCCGTACACATTCTTACAGGCATTCCCATTACTTCATTCAAATATGCGGTAGCAATTGCCATAGCTTCCCACATACGCCATGAAACCGCACCAATTGACATATCGCCCATTATAATCGGGTATATCCACCTGTTTGGCGGTAATTGCGAGCTTAATTCCATTTTTCCGTTCACATTATGAAGTGAAAGTTTATCTGCCGACAGAACCCTGCCAAAGGGAGTTCTTAATTCGAATTGGTGTCGTGCCGCATCTAAAGAGGGGTCTGTCATTTGAGATATTCTGCCGATTTTAATTTTATCTAAAGTTCTGCCCTCTGTATTTAAGTTAGAACGTCCGCCCTTTTTAACGGAATCAGCCTTAGCTGCACGATATCTGACAGAGTACTTATCATTAGGATTTCTTACGGCTTTTATTGCACCGTTTGGACAAACCCTTGTACACATACCGCAGCCTCTGCAATGATGTTCAAAAGATACATTTTGTTTAATAACAAGTAATCTGTCAAATGCAGGCTTTTGAAGCCCCGTTGACGGTTTTCTGCGTTTTTCCACAACGGGTTTTATTGCACCGAAAGAGCACGCAGCAGTACATCTGCCGCATTGTATACACTTGTTTTCATCATATTCCACAATCCACGGCAGGTCATCCAAATGTAATTGATTTATTTTTACTGCTTCCATCTTTCCACCGTCAAATCATTATTTACAATTATTGTTTCTTTTTCATTGGGATAAATGTCCTTGGAAGTATCTCTATCCGGCAATATATCATTTATTCCCGTAACTTCTGACGTCATTATTACCGTTTCTTCCGTTTGCCCGACAACAACAGGTCTTAATTTTTTTGCGTCACAAACACATAACAGTTCTCCGTTAGGCAGAACTCCAAAAATAGTGTTTGGCCCGTTTATTTCCAGATGAGAAAGCGACGCTTTTATTCTTAAAAGCACATCTCTATCTTCCCTTTGTTCTATTTCCTCATAAGGTAAAGGTGTTATAGTGTGTTTATAATATTGAACGGGCCAGTTTAATATCTTGTTTACATAATGCAGAGTATATAAAAAGCACTG
Source organism: Candidatus Gastranaerophilales bacterium (assembly GCA_947587605.1). Lineage (GTDB taxonomy): Bacteria > Cyanobacteriota > Vampirovibrionia > Gastranaerophilales > Gastranaerophilaceae > Avigastranaerophilus. The sequence continues at coordinate 3,728 of CANPYB010000033.1, read as the reverse complement.
AGAATCAGACTCAAAGCCGATATAGCCCTTATATAACGACTGCTGATAATCTCTGTTTTTTTCAAAAAAAGTATTTTCACCGTTAGCCAAAACGGTATACCCCTCTAAAAAGAACGGATGTGCCGCATATCTTACTATATCATAATTTGTATTTTGCCTGCACTGTGCAGTAATGATTTTAGCGCATAACTCATCGTTTTCTTCCCAAAGACCGAAGTATGTACCTATATCACGAGGACTGCCTATTTCCTTTAATGTTAATACATCAGGCCAAAAGGAATATATAAATCCAAGATTATCTTTTTCCAGTTCATGCCTTAACAATAAAGCAGTATCAATTAAAAGTTCCTCTTTTTCTTCTTTTGTGGCATATTTATGGCTTTTAGGATATTGAAACGACTCAAAAATATAATTAGGCATAGGCTCAATTTTTAAACCCTTTTGATTATTTATCTCGGGCGACCATTGAAGCACACGCGTAAAACCTAAATTATGCAATATATCCTCAGCGCGCCTTGTTCCTTCAACCGTTGCCGCCATTGATAATGTCGGCAATTCTTTATATGCGGAAAATATTCCGCCCAAGTCCTGCATTACAAATGCGAAGCCCGAATTATCGTGCCCTTTCTGCTGGGAACGCATTAATTTTAAGGCTATCGACGGGTGTAAATATTTTTTGGATTTTATTGCGCCTATTCTACACATATTTTATATTTTGGAACTCATCAAAGTATATGTCAAGTAATATTTTTTAGGTTTTATTAAGTTTTGTTAACATGTTTTGATTAAAAAAAGCAATTCTCATTAAAGAAAAAACTTTATATATGTGTAGACAGTAAACGAAAGGAACTAAAAAGAAAAAAACAAAAAAACACAAAGAGGCACTGTTAAGAGGAACTCTATAATAATCAGCCATTTTAGGCAAAATGATTAAAAACAATTTTTTTACTCTCTCTCTTAATATCCTCGTGTTTATTTGATGTTTGCATACTCTGCAAACATTTTTTTTATGTTTTAATAGCAAAATAAATTTCGGTTGTTTTTAAGATAAGTATGAAAATAACACCGATTTTTAATATATATACGAAAAATAAAATTAAATTTAGCGGAAATAATGATACCTTTGAACAAAGGTATGAATATATGCTGAATAAAGGCATTGAAAAGCAATCAGCAGAAAGAATTGCAAAATTAGATGATACACAATACGAGCGCGCAAAAGTTTTGGCAGATATAGGTACTGTTGATTTTTTTATAGATAAATTGGCAAAAAGTAAAGAAAAAGATTATAAAAAAGGACTAAGGCTTATTGAAAAGGGATTCATTGATGAAAATATGCCTGAAATATTAGAGGGAAAAAGAAAAACATATAATAGAGCCATAAGATTAGAAAGAAACGGAATTAACCCTGAAATGACCTCCGATTTTATTTTTTTGGAGGATAAACAGTTTAATGAAGCAATACAACATTTAAAACGAGGTTTTACGCCCATTACTGCTTCAATTCTTGCAGAAAACAATAATGAAGCGGAATTAAACAATCTTTTAGCTCAAAATATTGATATAGAAACGGCAAGAGATATTATGACTATGACTCCTGAAGAAAAAAGCCGTTATCAAAAATATGTAAATATGGGATTTTGCCCTGCTAACGCAATAAATCTTGCATTGCTTGAAGATGATGAAACAAGGCATGTTTCAAGTTTAAGAAAGATGAATATTGATGAAGACTACATTTGCGTTTTCACAAGATTAGGGAAAAAAGACTATAAAAGGGCATTAGAACTTATAAATCAAGGTGTTTTTTCCCAATATATAGTAAGAATAATAAATTTAGAAAAAGGTGAAATTGATAATAAAAAATATAATGAATATTTATCAAAAGGTTTAAGCAAAACATCAGCTTGCGCACTTTCTTTATTTGATGAGTATGAAATAAATGTATTAAAAGATTTAATAAAGATAAATCCTCAAATAGCTGAGCTATTAAAAGATGAATATGATGTTACCATAGAAGAAAGGCAAGATACAGACGAATTTGAAGCAATATTAAAAAAGGTTATTTACACAAAGAATAGAAGTAAAATAGAAATAATACAAATTTTTAATCAAAGCGGAAAAACTCAAAAAAGCAGGACGGAAACATATCAAGACGGCAGTGTTTCATCTTATCAAAACAGCGGAGAATATATTTTTAAATCAAAATATGATAAAAACGGAGAATTAGAAGAATTAATACAATACATCCCGGATAAAATAACCCATGGAATAAAAGGAGTAGTTTATACAAAAGCCTCTACTCTGCTGAAAGGGGTTTATGAAAGCATTTATTATGATATTTCTCAATTGAGAGAAAGCAGACAATTAAACAGTTCAAACAAAATTGATTACCCGTTAAATAAATCTGTAAAAGAAAAAGGCATAACCATTTCTTCCGTCGCACAAGAAGCAGACGGGAGCATAAAATTCACGGAAAACTTTACAGCAAACGGCTGCAGGGTTTATAGAGAATACATTGAGAAAAAAGACGAAAACGGGAAAATAGTAAAAAGCAGTTATATATACAAAATTACCGATAAAAACGGAAAATCTTTAATGGACATATCAAGAAGCACAGAAACATACAGCAATGGCAGAGTTAAAAATACAATCAATGGAAATGAATACACGCTAACATTTGACGATAAACATAAAACCGTAACAATCAGAAGCGGTAATAAAATAAGAACTATTAATTTAGGGAAAAAACTCGCCTATTTCGGAAAAGAAAAACTATGGCAAACCGCAAAAGAGCTCCCTGCAGATATTTTAATCGATATTGATAATAACATTGAACGCTGGAATTATACTGATGATGAGTATTCTGTAATGAACGAACAATCGTTTAAAATATATACGGGACAAAATAAAGCCGTAATCAGTCATGAATGCGGGCATATAAAAACATTTGAAAATTCAAACATTGATGATGACAATGAATTATGGGAAATATATAAAAAAGAAATGGCATTATATGAACAAACAATGCCTCACCACGAACAGAAAATTATAGAATATTTTTCTCCTCAAGCAAATTTAAGTAATTCAACAGGATTTTATGAGTTCATCGCGGAAACTAATTTAATTTTAACAACATACGGTTGTAATATGGGTGTGTTATCAGACAGAAGCCAATTTTTGGTAAGATATTTCCCTAAGACAATCGCTAAAATTGCAGAAATTATGGGCAGAAACTCTAAAAAAAATATTTTATAGTTCTTTAATATAAAATAAATTTGTATTAAAATTTTTAAACAAATGAAAAACTTTTTTATTAAAACATTAGGGTGTAAAACCAATCAGTTAGAATCGGCAACAATTGCAGAACTGCTGTCTTTTAGCGGCTTTAAAGAGGTTCAAAGTATATGTGATGCGGATTTTTACATTTTAAATTCCTGTTCCGTTACTCACATTGCAGACAGCAAAAATCTTTCTTATTTAAGACACGCAAAAAGAGAAAATCCCAATATAAAAACCGTGTTAACAGGCTGTATGGCTCAATTACAAAAAGAAAAATTATTAAGTGATAATATTGCCGATTTTATCATAGGTAATTATGAAAAAAACGATATTGCGGAAATACTTAATAATAACAACACATTTTGCGTATCCGATATTTTTTCTCACGATGAATTCAGATATCAAAAAATAAATCAAACAGATAAAACAAGAGCATTTGTAAAAATTCA
>CANPYB010000032.1 GCA_947587605.1 Candidatus Gastranaerophilales bacterium | reverse complement strand
CAAACGGAAAATACGTTGCAATAGCAACAGGCAGAACATACAACAGTGCTAAATACATAGCGGACATGATAGGGATAAAATGTCCTTTAATATGCTATCAGGGGGGATTGGTCAATTCTTATGAGGGCGAAATCCTTGACGTTAAATATTTAAACCCCGATATAGCACGAGAAATTATTTCAGATTGCAGAAAAAGAAACATTCATCTTAATGTATACATTGAAGATACTCTCTATGTAGAAGATGACGACCAATATATTAAAGACTACATCGGAGATAAAGGAATAGACTATTTTAAAGTCAATTCTTTTGATGAGCTTGATTTTTCAAAGCTAAATAAATTACTGGCAATAAATTATGATACAAAATTTATTGACGATTTTATAGTTGAATTAAGAAACAAGTATCCTCAAATATACGTAGTAAAATCATTTGACTACTTTTGCGAGATAGCAAATAAAGAAGCAACAAAGGGAAGTGCAATTAAATTTTTGGCAAACCGCTTAGGCTTCAGTGAAAAAGAAGTATTAGCCATAGGCGACCAGAACAATGATATAGAAATGGTTAAAACAGCAGGCATTGGGATTGCCATGGCAAACGGAACTGAGGAAATTAAGGCAGAGGCGGATTATATAACAGATACCGTTCAAAATGACGGTTTTGTTAAGGCAATTAATAAATTTGTTTGGGAGAAAACCGATGTATAGAATAGGACAAGGATTTGATATTCATAAACTTGTTGAGGGAAGAAAGTTAATTCTTGGCGGAGTTGAAATACCATATACAAAAGGACTTTTAGGACACTCTGACGCTGACGCCTTAACCCATGCAATAATTGACTCAATGCTCGGTGCTTTGGCTCTTGGCGATATCGGTACTCACTTTCCTGATAATGACCCTAAATATAAAGATATAGATAGCATTATACTCCTAAAACATACTTATAATCTAATTAAAGAACACGGTTATTTAATTAACAATATTGACTGCACAATATTTGCACAAGAACCAAAAATGAAACCTTATATTTCTTTAATACAAAAAAAATTATGTTTGGTTTTAAATATAAAAGAGAGTCAAATTTCAATAAAAGTAAAAACAATGGAAGAAATGGATTCCGTAGGGCAAAAACAGGCAATAAGTGCTCAAACAGCAATTCTTTTGAAAAAGGAGCAAAAATGAAAGTAAATACAATACCGAGTTTTGGAAGAATTATAAAAATAAATTCTGATTCATATCAGCCGACACAAAACAAAAAAATAGATAATTCTACCTATGAAATAGGCAGAATATTAAACTCAGAACCGTCAAAAAAATATTCTAATCAACAGGCAAAAAGTATAAGAGAATTTTTTAAGTCGGTACTGGGCGATTATAACGGACAAAACGGAATTTTATTAAGAAAAACCGATAATGGCGATGTATTTTTGTTATCCGGAAGAGAAGCACATAAAGTACAGCGCATAGAAAAACGAACAAAATACATGGGTGAAAAACGAGCACAGGAAATTATTAAACAAATATATTATAAAGCAGTAAATCCCGAATATTCAATTGAATTTAAAACTGGGCATAAAACTAAAAACGGATTTAGTGTATTTAATGAAATTTTACACAGCAGAACGAAGTTAACATACGGAACAAGAATAGACGGAACAATACAAGAAAATCACCCCGACGGCAAAAAAATGCTATGCGGTATTGATTATGAACAACAGAGTTTAAAAATATAATTAGTATTCAGTAATTGAAATATTGGTAACTCCGCCATTGCGAGCTTCATCCATTAATTTAACAACGGCACCGTGGGTAGCATTAGCTTGAGTCATAATTAATAAACCGTCCGGAAGTTCTTTTGCCTGCTCGGAAATTATATTTGAAAGCTCATTAGCGGAAATTTCTTCTCCGTTGAGAATATATTTATCATTATCGGTTACTAAAACTTTAATTAGCTTAGAATCTTTTATTTCATCCTGTACTTCAATCATATTCGGCACTGCAAGATTTAATCCCTGCTGGTCTAACAAAGGCGCTATTACCATCATTATAATAAGCAATACCAAAAAGATATCCGTTAACGGTGTTATATTAATTTCATTAAAAGTTTTTCTTTGTGATGACATTTTTTATTTCCTTACTCATCCCAATTGTAATCTCGGGTTTTATTACTATTTTTTTGAGGCTGCGCAGGCTGAGACTTGTTTGTATTTTCCAGTTTCCTTTGTTCTTTCTTAGTTAAAGGTTCACCTGCAATAATAAGTTTTTCATACTCGGCAGCCTGCGCAGCTTTCATTATATTTTGTATTTCACTGCTTTTTGTTTGAGTATCAGCTTTTACAACAACCTCTGCTTTTTCAAGCGACGGTTTTAAATTTACTAACTCGTCCAATAATGCTGCAGATTTTATTGGTTTTCCGTTTATATAATAATTCCCGTATTTGGTCACGGAGATTTCCGCATTCTTTTGTTCCACCGCAACACCGCTGTTAATCTCCGGTATATTTATGTCAGTATCTATGGATTGAAAAGACGGTGCTATTACCATCATTATTATAAGCAATACCAAAAAGATATCCGTTAACGGTGTTATATTAATTTCGGTGAATAATCCTTTTTTATTATCAGAACTTGAAAATGCCATTATATTTATCCTATACTAATGCTTTTTTTTGGAGTTTTTCTTCAGAATCCGTGAAACTTAAGAATAATAATTTAATTAATTGGAAATCATCCTCGTATCTTTTAACCGTTGATTGGAATAAATTGTAAAGAACAACAGCAACAATAGCAACGCCTAAACCGAATGCGGTAGCAATCAAAGCAGAACCTATACCCATAGCAACTGCTGCTGATTGATTACCTTGAGATGCTAAATCTTGAAATGTATACAATATTCTGACAACGGTACCGAACAAACCTAAGAAAGGGCAAACCCCGCCTATCGTACCTAAGATAGTTAAATACTTTTCCAATTTTCTTGTAGCTAAATTTGCGGATATATCAAATGAACGGGAAAATCCTTGTTTTTGCTCGGAGAATATTCTGACCGCTTCTTCAGAAACTTCACCGATAACACCGCCTAATTGAATACTTAAATTTTTAGCTGCGTCAAGTCTGTTGCTGACTAATTCTGATTTTAGTCCTCTGATAAACTTTACAACATCTCTTTTATTTTTGTTGTAAAAACTAAATCTGTTAATGGCAACAGCAACAGTCAATATTGAGCACAATAAAATCGGCAGAAGTACCGGCCAGTCCATTTGAATTGAATGTAATAATAAATCCATAGTTATTTCCTCTTTTCTAATTAATTTTTATCTTATCCCGAAACTCCGAACACGTTGTAATCGAAAGTAAATTGAATATCAACGCTGTTACCCTTAAACTCCGGCGGCAGGGGTCTAAAAGGAGCCGTAAGTTTTACTGCGTCTATCGCAGCATTATCGGCTGCAGGCAGACCCGACGAACGATGAACTTTTACATTTAACAGTCTGCCGTCGCGTGCAATAGAGAATAAAAGTATTACTCTTTTACTTTCATTACCTTTTGGCGGATCCCAGTTCATTTTTATACGTCTTTGAAGTTCTTTCATATAAGGTCCGAAATCGGGCTCTTTTATTGCATCAATACCGGGAGCACCTTTAGGATTGCCCGGGCCCGGGTTACCGACATTTCCGGAGCCTGAGCCTGTGGCATTACTAAATCTGCCGCCGCCTCCCGCGCCTGTACCCGTTCCTCCTGCAGAACCTCCTTTGCCCGAAGTTACGGGTGAAAATTTAGGTGCAGGTGATGAGCCTGTTCCGCTTTTTGCTCCGCCTGCAGCTGAACCGCCGGTGGGTGATGATGTAACAGGTGCTGTCGGCTGAGCTATTTTAGGTATTGCCGATTTTGGTATCGGTATATTAAAATTTGAATTTGGTTTTGCTGTGGGTCTTGGCATTACAGGCGACGGAGCAGGTTTTGGAGCAGGCGCTTTAGGCGCCGGTGTCTGCTTCGGTGCTGTTTGCTGAGGCACAGCAGGTTTTGTTTGAGCTTTAGGTGCCGGTGTCGGTTGAGGTTTCGCTTGCGGTTTAGGAGTCGACGGTTTTTGAGGCGCAGGCGAACTCGGCTTTTTCTCGGGTCCTTTTGGTGCAGGTGCCTGCGGCATTGATACTTTTCGTTTCGGGTCGTGCTTTCCTCCGGCTCTTGAATTTCTGTCTGCCCTGTATTTTGTATTTTTATCAATGGGCGGCGCCTCTTTCTCTACCAGCACAAATTCTATATCTTTTGGTTTTAATTCCGGTTTTTTAAATAAATCAAAATCTATTCCCAATAATTGTAATATAAATGACGTTAATAATAAAATAAGAATTACTAAAGGATGAAGTATTAATGCTATCATTAATGCTTTTTCAAAAGATATTTCATCCTTTTCTTTTCTTATTACCGCAGGTATTTCATATCGTTTATTATCTTTTCTTGCGGTTTTTATATTATCATCGTTTTTTATTATTGACATCCCTCAAATCCCATTTGATAGTTATTTTATCAAAAAATCCATAATAAAACAAATAGCCTGTTTACTATCTAGTATGGTGTATTAGAATTAACCGTTATCGGCTGATTTATTATAACATTTATTTTTTCATTTTGTTTTATTGTTACATTTCCGTTTTCAGCTTCAGCGCAGTATTCTGCGGATATAGGTATTACCTGCCCGTTAGGAGTAACCATGGAACTGAACCTCACTTTTATATTCCCCGATTTTTTTCCTGCTGCACTTCGAACATAAACTGTCATCCCACTCACTTTTGTTCCAGCAGGAACTATAAAATTTTTTCCGTAATATAAATCTGTCGGGAAATAAAATACAACCTTATCACCTTTTTTCAAAAATTCACTGCTTATCGGATTTAGTGCCAGCACCTCTATATTTGAATTAGCCGGCATTAATTTTTCCCCCGTTAATTCCGTAATCGATGCATTTTCTGCCTTGTACCCCTGTGATTTATATTCACTTTGGCAATACGCACTATGTGCCGTTATTAAAATACTTATTAAAACCAATATTATTTTTTTCATTTTTTACCTTTTTATTTTGCCGTAATATCTTCTTCTAATATAACGAAAAGTTCAGCCCCCGGCTTTATAACCGTATGTTTACCCATCTCGGGAACATTCAACGGGACAGCTTTTAACATAGGTCTCATTCTTTGAGTATAATGAGGAACTTTTCTGTAATATACGGGCAGAGTCTGTTTTCCGCCTAAATAGTTATCATTATCCGTATAAATATGACCTTTTACTTTATATACTTTTTTATCGGGAGTTATCATTTTAATTATTTTAACTTTTATAGCACCGTCACGTCCCTCTATCGGTTCTAAAACGTCTTCTACTTCACCGTATATTTTGGTATTTTCGGGAATAACATTCGTTTCATATACATACATATCTTGTGTATTCATAAAAACTGCTTCATCATCTATATCGGAGGTTAAAGTTGAAAACTCAGCCAGATTAATTACTTTTAAGAATGTTCCGGCTCTAAGTTTCACTCCGATATCTTGCTCCTGTGCGTATGATTTTAATGCAGTAAACATTAACAATGATATTAAAAGTATTATTTTTATTTTTTTTCCCATAACTATAGTTTAATAGTTTTCGAAAAAAAATACAATTATCATTTACACCTTATGTATGAAGCGGCTAAAAGCAAATTTGATATAATTTTTTGTATGAATAATATACTCATAAGCTCTATAGATACAGGCGGGGGCAAAACATTTATATCAGCGGGAGTTGCTGCCGTTATGCAGTCGTTCGGCTATAAAACGGGAGTATATAAACCCGTACAAACCGGCGCATCAGAGCAAGGTGCATACCTTTCATCACCCGATTTAAAATTTGTTAAACTATTAGACCCTTATATTATTACTCATTCTACTTATATGATAAAAGAAAAAGTTAGTCCTGCTGTTATCTGCGAGGAAAGAAAACTTGATATTAATCTTGAAGAAATTAATACTGACTACAATCTTTTATCAAAAAAAACAGACACGTTAATAGTCGAATCACCGGGCGCTCTTATGATGCCGTTAAATAAATCGTTATTTACATATCATATTCCCCAAGAGCTCAAATTGCCCGTGGCGTTTATTGTTAATCCGTCAAATGATTCTGTCAGCCATTATTTGAATGAAATTAATACGGCAAAAACAATCGGTATTGATATTTTAGGGGTTATTATTAATAAATTCCCCGTATACTCTGAAAGCAAAGAAATAAAGTCTTTTCCAAATTTAATTGAAAAATATTCCGATGTTAAAGTTTTAGGATTGATAAGAAATTTTAAAGGTAAAACCGTCAATTCATCTACACTGATTAATGAAATATTAAACGGTATTGATTTAGAAGATTTATTCAGAATGAAAATTTCAAAATTAAATTTTTATTAATTTTTTATTCTGTTTTGATATCTGAAACAGGTCTTTGCGCTTGTTCCACAACCGATTTTCTGCCTTGAGATATGTTGTCGTTTAATTGTACGGGAATAGAATTAAAGTTTTCCGTTGATGTATTTTCTTTTTTCGGGGCAGGAATGACATCTTGATTTACGGGTTCTTCCGTTGTATCATTTTCAGCATTTTCTGCATTTTCGGCGTCTTCTGCATTTTCAGAATTATCAGAAGTTCCCTCATAAGCAGGTGCTAAGTTAACAGGATCATAGTCAAACTCACTATTACCGTATTTTTCTGTTGCAACTTTCATCATTTCTTTCCAAATTCTTGCAGGCGCACTGCCGCCCGTCAAACCGATACTTGTATTATCATCGTTGCCCATAAATACTCCCGTTACTATATCCGGAGTATAGCCTATAAACCATGCATCTTTATTATCATTGGTAGTACCTGTTTTTCCTCCCATTGGTTTACCGATATCCGCACCTTTTCCCGTTCCGGATGTTATGACTTTTCTTAACATCGCTGTCATAATGCCTGCGGTTGTTTTATCTAAAGTTTTTGTTATTTTTGTTCTTTTAGCTTGATATATTATTCTTCCTCGTTGAGTTTCTATCTTCTCAATTGCGTATGGTTGAACTTTATATCCGCCGTTTGCAAAGTTTCCGTATGCTACTACCATATCATACAGCTTTACACCGTTAGAACCGAGCGCAATTGTTAAGTCATTAGTTAACGGAGTTGTTATTCCAAGTGCTTTGGCGGTTTCTATAACCGCAGGCGCACCAACTTCTTTTATTAATTTAACGGCCACAACATTTGATGATATTGCAAGCGCTTTGTATAAAGGAATTCTTCCCCTGTATTTATTACCGTAATTATGCGGACTCCATTTACCTATTGTAACAGGGGTGTCATTCATCATATCCGAGGGGGTGTAGCCTTTCATTATGGCAGTTGTATAAACTATAGGCTTAAATGATGACCCCGGAGGTCTTATTGCTTGAGTAACTCTGTCATATTGACTTTCAATATAATCTTTTCCTCCGCAATAAGCAATTATTCCGCCCGTCATCGGAGAGAAACTGAATAATGCAGCTTGATGTTTCGGTTTAGTAAGTTTCCAGGCCGCCATTGTTTTTTCTATGGCATTGTTTGCCGCTATTTGTGCGTTATAATCCAAGGTTGTTGTTATTTTATATCCGCCTTGTGATATTTCGGTTTCATCAAAACCTAATTCTTCAAGTTCGCGCATTACATAGTCTATAAAATATGGTGCTATATTTGTTCTTGCCAATCCCGGTTTCTTACTTAGGGTTATCTTTTCTTTTAAAGCAGTTTCATATTGTTTTTTTGTTATGGTTTTCATAATATACATGCGCTTTAAAACTTTATTTCTGCGCTTTTGAGCTTTTTTTATGTTTTTATAGGGTGAATACTGAGACGGTGCTTGAGGCAGACCTGCTATTAGTGCACATTCTGCCAGAGTAAGTTCTTTTAAACTCTTATTAAAATAAGTTGAAGCCGCAGCACCTACTCCGTATGCGCCCGAACCTAAATATACGTTATTTAAGTACATCTCTAATATTTTATCTTTGGGTATTGTTTTTTCTATTCTTGCGGCTATTTGTATTTCTTTTATTTTTCTTATATATGTTTTTTCGTTAGAAAGAAAAAGTATTCTGGCTAATTGCTGAGTGATTGTACTTGCGCCCTGTGATGCCCGTTTATTTATTACGTTTACTATCACAGAACGTATTATGCCGAATATATCATATCCGTCATGTGTATAAAAGTTTTTATCTTCCGTTGAGATTATTGCATCTTTTAAATATTGCGGTATTTCATTTATTTTTGCTTCTTCATAGTGAAACGGCTGAAATGTTTTTATTAACTTATTATCGGAAGAATATATTTGAGTTACTATGTTACGATTGTAATCATTTAACTGAGGAATCGGACCTAAGCTGTCAAGATATGTTTTTACGGCGAAATAAAATGCAAGGACTAATGCCGCTCCAATAATGAGTACCATTTTCACTAACGATAATATCGGATTTTCTTTTTGATTTTTCTTCGCCATTTTATTCCTCTTGTTTATTATGCTATTATTTTATCAAATAAATATTTTTTTTAACGGAATTGTTAACAAATGTCTTTTGATTTTATAAAATCCTGCTTTTATGAATTTTTATCTTATTTTGTTCCTCAAAAAATTAATTACAAAATAGAGGGAAAATGTATAAAGTGCGGAAAATGCTGCCGTCAAATAAGAAGCAGAGGGCTTAAAAATAATACCGAATTAAAGTTTATGCAATTTATTCTTCCTCATTATAAAAGATTTTTTATTACGGGCAAAGATGAGAAAGATAATTTAATTTTATCCTGCAAATATCTTACGGAGGACGGCAAATGCTCCGTTTATAATTCAAGACCGCAAGTCTGCAGGAATTATCCTGCCAAACACATACCATATAATGCTGAAATGATTGACGGCTGCGGGTTCAAAGTTATTAAAAAAGAATTTAAGGACTATTTATAAATTCACTCCAGATTTGTTTATACTTTTCTTCAAGATTACGGGTAAATTCAACCGCATTTTTTTGCATTAAATTTTTTTCTGCAAGTTTACGCAGTGTTTGCCTTAATTCAGTTATTTTTTGAGGATTATTTCCCAATTCAACCGCTTTATTTATATATTCATCACCTGTTTGTGCATTTAATTCGCTCATTCCAATTTCTTCATTAATTCTTCCCGCGCCTTTTGTCTGCATTCCCTCGCCTGTTAATGTTATTGTGGGAACTCCCATCATTGCGGCTTCGGCGCATATTGTCATTCCGCCGAAAGGATATGTATCTAATGCTATATCTGCTTTGGAATATACATTATAAAACGGATTTTCAAATTTTGTATCAAATAATACTCTTTGTAAATCCATTCCCCATTTTTTCATTTTTTGTTTTAAAGAGTTTATTTTACTCGGGTTTAACTGAGTCCTGTATATTAATAATTTTGCGGTTTTATTTTTTTCCAATATCTTCGACCACATATGTAAAACCGCGTCACTCATTTTTGATGTGCAATTATAACTTCCGTAAGTTACATATCCGTTTTTTATAATCGGGGCAGGGGTTTCTATTTCAGTAAAATTTTTATCACCTAAAATTGTATATCCTCTATCCAAATAAAGCGGTTTTTCCGTATATAAATCTGCACATTCTTCGGGAATTGTGTATCTGTCTGTTAATATATAATCAAATTCTTTTATCCCTAAAGTATTTATATATCCTAAATATGATATTATTATCGGAGCAGGCTTATAAAAAGCGCAATACGATTTTAAATGTGTAAATCCGCCTAAATCTATAAGGATATCAATATCTTCATCGTATATAGCTTTTGCCAGTTCCTTATTATTCATTTTGGCACAAGAAATTACTTTGGATCCCAATTTTTCAATTTTATCCGTAGTGCTGTCGTGCTTTTCGGCTCCGTTAAATATAGTTATATTAAATTCTTCTCTGTTATGGTTTTCCCATATAGGCATAATATAATTCATCATCGTATGTGTATAACAATCTGATGACAAATATCCTATATTTAATCTGCCTGTATTCTTTTTTTTCTTATTGTCATGAGTGTATTTTTTTATATCTTTATATAACGTATTTCTTATTATATCGGCTTCAAATTCGGCTTCTTCTTTTATTTCCGCCTGCGTATAGTAACATGATTTTATCATTGCAAATAATTTATTTGCCGAATCATAAGCATTAACTTCAATATTTAACGCTTTATTGTGGTAATCAATACATTTATCAATGTCGGTATAATAATATACATGAGCAAGTCTGCCAAAAACACTTGACTGTCCGTCGGGATAGAGCTTTAAATATTCTTCATAATAATATGCGGCTTTTTCGTAATCTTCTTTATTATAATAAGCATTTGCAAGTTTTATATATAAACCCGCCAGTTCTACCGAAGAAATATCATCTGCATAAAGGCTTAAAATCAACCTGTATATTTTGATTTCTTCTTTGTAATTTTTTTCTTTATTATAAATCTGTCCTTTTTCTATTAAATCTGAATATGAGCTTTTGTTTTCATTAACCAAAATATATATACCTTTATTTTAATGTATATTCATCTTCCTGTTTAAGTTTTCTGTTCATAAGTTTATTTAAAACTTCATTAGGAGTAATATCAGTATAAACAGCCTCATAAATAGCGGAGGAAACAGGCACTTCAAGCCCTAATTTTGCTGCCAATTCGCATAATGCTTTTGAGGTTTTTACACCCTCGGCAACCGAACCGAGTTCATTTAAGATATCATCTATTTTTTTGCCTTGTCCGAGCATTGAACCAACGGTAAAGTTTCTACTGAAAGGACTTGAGCAGGTGGCAATTAAATCACCCATGCCTGATAATCCGTATAAAGTTGAGGGATTTGCCCCTAATGCCATACTTACTCTAACAATTTCCGCCATACCGCGGGTTAGAAGCGAGCCTCTGCAATTATCTCCGAGTTTCATTGCATCAGCGAAGCCGGAAGCTATGGCTATAACATTTTTTAAACTCCCGCCCAATTCAACGCCGATAACATCAGAGTTTGTATATAACCTGAATTTTGAAGCTACGCTTAAATGCTTTTGAACAAACTCTGCCGCATTCATATCTTCACTTGCAACAGAAGCCGCTGTCGGACACCCGTTCAGTATCTCTTTTGCAAGAGTAGGACCTGACAGTATAACTAATTTCGAATCAGGCAATTCATCTTTTATTACCTCCGACATTCTTTTTAATGAGGGAAGTTCTAAGCCTTTTGAAAGATTTACGAGTATTTGATTATCTTTTAATCCTGCTTCTCTTAACTGTTTGCAAACAGGTCTTATACCCGATGTCGCAACAACAAGCAGGATAATTTCAGCACCATATATTGCTTCTTCGAGGTTATCCGTTATTTGTACTTTATTGTCAAGCTGTACGGTCAAAGGTTTGGTTGTTCTTTTATATGTTCTGAGCTCATCCGTTATATCTTCTTTTCTGCCCCAGACGGTAATCTGCTCGAAATTATTATTTAAAAGCCACGCTAAAGTTAACCCCCAGCACCCCGGACCTAAAACAGTTAATTTCATACTCTGCCTCCTAATTCAACAAACACTTTTCTTGCTTCTTCCCTATCATCAAAATGGATAGTTTCATTCTTTAATATTTGATAATCTTCATGCCCTTTGCCTGCAATAACTATTACATCATCAGAATTTGAGATTGTTTTTAAAAATTTAATTGCTTCGCGTCTGTCGGGCTCTACAAATATTCTTTTTGTATCAACGGTTTTTATTCCCGTCATTATATCTGATATTATTAACTGCGGGTCTTCACTGCGCGGATTATCAGAAGTTACAACTACTTTATCCGCTAATTCATCAGCAATTTTACCCATTTTAGGACGTTTTGTAGTATCTCTGTCCCCTCCGCAGCCAAATAAACATATTAAATCCGATGTTTTTGGAGTTAATTCTCTTGCTGCCTTTAATACATTTTCCAGTCCGTCGGGAGTATGTGCGTAATCTACTATAACCATTGGTTTTTTATTTACGATTTCAAATCTGCCCGCTACGCTTTTGGTATTTTCAAGCGCTTTTATTATTATTTTATAATCAATATTCATTGCGAGCCCCGCAGAGAATGCCGCTAATGCGTTATAAACACTGAACATTCCGTTTAAATGCAAATTCATTTTTTCTTTTCTGCCTTGAAAATCCACTGTTAATTTCGCACCGTCAACACTAAATTCTATTTTCTCCGCTTTAACATCAGCATCTTTTTTAACACCGTATGTTAACACTTTTACTCCCGAGGGAATTACGCTTAAGAAATCCTTTGCATATTCATCATCCGCATTTATTACTGCAAATGCGCCTTGTTTTAAATTTTCAAATAAAAGAGCTTTTGCCTTAAAATAATTTCTCATTGTTATATGATAGTCTAAATGGTCTTGAGTTAAATTAGTAAATACGGCGCCGTCAAAATCACAGCAGCCTACCCTGTTTTGCTCCAAAGAATGAGAGCTTACCTCCATTACAACATTTTTAATTCCGTTATCAGCCATTAAACGAATATCCCTTTGTAATTCGGGAGGCTGGGGCGTTGTATGCTTTGCTTCATGATAACCGTCAGCACTTGACATTTTATAGCCTAATGTACCGATAAGCGCACATTTTTCATTATTTTCTTCAAGTATTCTTTGAATTAAATGGGTTACGGTTGTTTTTCCGTTTGTCCCCGTTACCCCTATTAAATTTAATTTTTTTGACGGCTCGTTATAAAAAGCGGCGGCAATATTTGCCATAGTCCTTTTTGTGTCATTCACGATAATTTGAGGAACATCTATGCTCAAAGCCTCCTCGCAGAATATTGCTTTTGCTCCGTTATCCACCGCATTTTGAGCATAATTATGACCGTCAGAAGCCTCACCTCTTATACAAATAAATAAATCGCCGTTTTGTACTGTTTTAGAGTTATATGAAAGTCCTGTTATTTCAACATTTTCAAAGTTTTCGGTTTCATAATCTTTTAAAAGTTTTAATAATTCGTTTAACTGCATATCATTTGCCTTCTTTAACTATTTTCCAACATTTTTATCGGGCGGAATATTTAATATTCTCGCACACTGATTAGCTACTTCTTTAAATACGGGGCCTGCGACCGTATTACCCCAGATACCGAAAGTTGAAGGTACATCCACAACAACATAAACAAGAATTTGAGGGTTATTTGCGGGCAAATAGCCTATAACAGACGTATATAAAGAATTAGAATATCCTTTTGAATGTTCTTTCGGTTTTTTAGAAGTTCCCGTTTTTCCTGCAACGCTATATTTTTCTAAATTAATAACCGATTTTGAGTTAGCAACGCTTTGTGCCAAAAGCAGAGTAACATTTTTTGCCGTTTCGGGAGAAATCACTTGAACTTTTTTTATTTTTACCGCTTCTTCTTCGGGCGAATATTTAATAACATGAGGAGTAACTCTTACCCCGCCGTTTGCTAAAGCACTAACCGCACTAATCATTTGAATTGATGTAACCGAAGCACCGTAACCGTATCCCATTGTAGCTTGCCTTGCTTTATCCCATTGAAAGGGTTTGGGCAGTAATCCTGAAGATTCTCCGTTCAAATCTATACCTGTTTTTTTGCCTATTCCGAAATTTGATAAAATATTATAGAATTCAGCCGGAGACATCATTAAGGCAATATTTGCACTTCCTACATTACTGGAGTGTTCCAATAGCGATACAAGATTTATCATTCCGGGATACGGACGTTTATTATAATCATAATTGGTAATAGTCCAATTCCCTAGCTGCATTTTACCCGTATCCAAAATTCTGGAACCCGGATTTATTTTCCCGCTTTCAATTCCCGCCGCAACAGTCAAGGTTTTAAATGTTGACCCCGGAGGATAAACATCCGATAATGTCCAATTTTTCAGTCTTATAGCTTCCGTTTTTTTATAATCATTAGGGTTATATCTGGGGTATACCGCATAACCCAATATCTCTCCGTTTTTAGGGTTCATAACAATAACAGCTCCGCGGGAAGCATTTTTTTCATGAACCATATTTAAAAGTTCACGCTCGCAAACATG
>CANPYB010000031.1 GCA_947587605.1 Candidatus Gastranaerophilales bacterium | reverse complement strand
AATTTTACAAAATATCTACAGGGTCTATATCAATTATCATCTTTATATCACCTGCAGCAGAGGTATTTTTTATTAATGATGCTATTAAATAATGCCCTTTTTTACCCATTTTATTTTTTATTATAATTTGATAGCGGTATTCCGTATTAATTTTGTGCATTATACATTTAACAGAACCGTTAATTTCTATATACTCAGACAGCTTAAATTTATTAACCTGCGTCCGCAAATTTTCTGCTACTTCGTTGGCACATACAGCTGCACGTGCTTCATCATTTGATGAAAATACTATCTTTATTATCTGGCAGAATGGCGGATAGTTAAAAAGCTCGCGCCGTGTAATTTCATTTTCGTAAAATTCTTTATAATTTTGTGATTTAGCATTTTTTATTGCATATAAATCGGGATTGTATGTTTGAAATATTACTTTCCCCGCATATTCGCCCCTGCCCGCTCTGCCTGCAACCTGCATTAGCAGTTGAAATCCGCGTTCCCCCGAACGGTAATCGGGCAGTGCAAAACTTATGTCCGCATCTACTACGCCAACAAGCGTTACATTTTTATTATCCAGTCCCTTTGCAATCATTTGTGTTCCGATTAGTATATCAATTTCACCCTCTTGAAATGCTTGCAGAATTTGAATATATTTGCTTTTTGATGATAAAATATCGGAGTCAATTCTTGCAATTTTGGCATTCGGAAATAATTTGTTGATTATATTTTCAATTCTTTGAGTACCTGCTCCGCCCATTTTTATTTCGGGTGATCCGCACTTCGGGCAGAGCTCGGGGGCGGGTTTTGATATTCCGCACCAGTGGCATTTTACTGTTTTATCAGACGCATGATACACCATCGGGATATCGCAATTCGGGCATTTTATTACTTCTCCGCAGGTTTTGCATTGTACGCTTGTGTAAAATCCCCGCCTGTTCATTAAAAGTATTACCTGTTTTTTATCAGCAAGTGCCTCATTTATTGCACTTATCATTTGATTGGAAAACAGCGTCCTTGTTTCGCGGTAAAATTCTTCCCGCATATCTGTTATGGTTACATCTGCCAAGTTTGAATTATTATATCTTTTATCAAGAGTTATAAGATTTTTTGTTGCCAGTGCTTTATAATAACTGCTCACATCAGGTGTTGCACTGCCTTTGATTAGTGAGGCATTATTTATTTCGCATATTTTTTCCGCAGCTAATCTTGCGTCATATCTCGGTGCCGGCGAAGTTTGTTTGTAGGAATTATCATGCTCCTCATCTATTATTACAAGTCCTATGTTCTTTAACGGTGCAAATATGGCTGACCTTGCACCGATTATTATTCTTATGTCATTATTTCGAAGTTTGTTCCATACATCATATTTTTCACCCTCTGATATACTGCTGTGCCATATTGCAACGCTTTCAGAACCGAATCTTCTTATTAATCTGAGGGTTAATTGCGATGCTAATGCTATTTCAGGCGCTAAAAACAATACATTTCTTCCCTCGTTTAATGTTTTTTCTATTGCTTTAAAATATATTTCGGTTTTCCCCGAGCCTGTTATCCCGTTTAATAATATCGGCTGAGTCTGCTTTTTATCCATTTTTTTTGAGATTATCTCAAAAGCCTTTTGCTGTTCATCCGTTAATTGTGCAGGTTCATCTTTTTTTATTTCTTTAAATATGTTAAGAGGATTTCGATATACCGTTCTTTCAATAATATCAATATATCCGTCGTCTTTCAGCTTTATAATTGTTGTTCTTGTTGTTTTTACCTCTTTTTCAAATTCAATTAGAGGATATTCGCCGCCTAAATCTTTAAGTTTTTTGAGTATTATCTGCCTGCGCTGATTTGCAGTATCCTCCTTTTTTAATATTATATATTTTTCTGTTTTTTCTTTTATTTTCTTACCGGAATTTTCTTTCAAGAATTTCATCGGAACCGCTGCTTGTATTACTGCATTTATATCACAGCAGTAGTAATTTGCTATCCGGTCCAATAGTTTTAGATAATCCATAGTAAAAACAGCTCTGCGGTCTATTATTTTTACTATTTTTTTTGCTTTTATTCCCTCCTCAAGATAATTGGAAAACCCTGTAATAAATGCTATTATGTTTTGTTTACGTCTGCCGAACGGCACTAATACGGCCTGCCCTATTTTTATTTTTTCCTGCATTTGTTCGGGAATAATATATGAAAAAGTCCTTGCCCCAAGATTTCTAACATCAACAAGACAAAGAGCATATTTGTATTTTATATTCTCTGTTTGTTTTTTTTCATACTCTGACTGCATAAAATTATTATATCATATATTTTTTAACGAATAACGGCGTAAGTACTTTCCACGCTTTTTCATTCGGGTGCCAATCCGCTATATCTTCTTTAAGTTTATAATTTTTATCAAAAAGAAACCCTGTTAAGTCTTTCGTCCTTACAACTTTAATATCGGTTTCTTTTTCTATTTCATCCCACACATCCGAATTTTGGATTTCACTATCTAACGTTATTCTAAGAGGCTCATACATATCTGCCATTTTTTCATCATATAATATTATTATCATTTTTGCATTTGGTGCATATTTTTTGAATTCTTTGTATGTATTTATTATTATGTTTTTCATTAAATTTTTACTGTTATTTATGTATAAATTAATATTACCCCCCCCCATTACTATTTTGTTTATCCGGGCTATGACACATACTAATTTATATAAAGGAATTTTTAATAAGTTTACTTGAATTTTATTTGAGACGGGAAATGCCAATTCATAATTATTATATAACTCATCTACTGATAAATATCGGTTAATGTGGTCATGCATATAAATATAAATTATATATTCTGCATTTGATATATTTGGAATTTTATCTTGGTTGCGAAAAACATTGTAACTTTCTTGAATATCACTGCCACATTCGGCAAAATTATAAACAGGTCGTTTAGTAAGTTCTGAAAGTAAATACGGAAAAGTTTGTTCCCGTTTTAATCCATGCCCGTACGCATAAGAACAACCTAATACAATAACAGGGTTTTTGGTATAGTTTGTTCCAAATTTAATACGTTCTTCTCCGCAAAATTTACTTAAATTTTCTTCATTAAATTCAAGTTCTTTTACAGTTGTTTCTTCAATTTCATATTTGCTAATATCTTGATTATTAAATTTATCTTCTCTAAAGAAAATGTTTCTGCCAATAGTTTTTTCATTTATTAATTCTCTTATAAAATTAATATTTTTATCTATAAAAAAATTAAATATGCTTAATATTATAAATAATACAAGCATATTTACTGTAATAATTTTAATTATATTTTTTAATTTATTCTTCTTCAACTGTTAAGAGTTCCTGCATTGCTTCTTCTACAGCTTCTTTTAACGTCATTAAATTATCGGGTGATACTGTTACACCTTTTTTTGTAGGAAGCCAATTTGCACCGTCATCTGTTGTATAATATATTCTTAAATCCAAATATTTCTTTTCTTTATATGAATTTATACTGATTTGTAATTGTTCCGTTGCATTTCTTGGAATAGTTGCTAATAATTTTGCTTCATCTGCCATTTTCTCTCTCCTTTTATATACCTATCGTTTTTTTATAATCGGGAATTTTAAAGGTTCTTTTATCCGCGTCTTTATTTGTGAATTTTAAATATTCTTCCATGGATTTTTCTTTAGCTTTATTGTAATAATCTTTTGATATTATTGCAAGATATTCGCTTGATGTTTCGCCGGAGTAATTTCCCATAATTCTTGCATATTCTTCTATATCTTCTTTTTTGCTTCCTGCACCGTATGCTTTGGTTTTAGCATCAGTTCCTGATGGGCGGATTTCAATAAATTTATCGCTAAATTCCAGATATGTTCCGTCGCCTACAAATTTTATATCAATTAAATTTTCAAAATTTAAACTTTTAAATGTCGATTTTAATATTGATTTTATTTGTTCAAGGCTTATTTTATCCTCAAAATGAGCTAAAGCCATTGTTAAATAATATAAATCATTTTTAGTTCTAAGTGCTTCCCCGTCTTTTTTTGCCTGTGTCAGCTTTACAATATCGGGTTCGGACTCATTATAATAAGCTATATCTTCTCTTATATCGTATTTCGCTGTTATATTATTTGTGGTAAATATTTCATCTAAGGCTTTTGACAGTGTTTTACCCTCTTTTTCCAGTTGTGCGCTTAAAGCTGATGCAATTATTATTGCTTCCGAGGCGCTTTTTTCTCTCATCGCAATTGCCATTCTGCCCGATTTCGATTTTATTGCTTCTTCTGCGCCTATTATCATTCCGCCCGATTCTTCTCCGCCAAAAAGCATTCTCGGGTTTTTGCCAAGATTTATTTCTTTGCCCAAAACATCTGTTATAATAACATCTTTTTCAGGACTTGAAAGTATTTGCTGTTCAACTTTTTTCATTATATTTGCTATTTCTTTAAATCCGACCGGAACATTTACTACTTTTACGTTATTAAATTTTGCCCATTCATCCCATGATTTTGCGCTTGCCGTTGTCTTTATTATAAATCTGGGGTGATTATTCCACCTGTTTGCTGATTTTAACTGTTTTGCCCAAAAATCCATGATTAACAAAAATGCTTGATTTGCCGTATATACGCATAATATTCTTTTGTCATCAAGATTGCTGCAGCTTATTCCTGTTTTTTCCAAAAACGGTATTTGTTCTTTATCTTCTATCTGGCATACGGTTAATCGGTCATGGTCGGGATCTGTTATTAATATTACCGTACCTGTCGGGTATTGTTTTAGTTTTTCATTGTAATTTAATGTATCTATAACGGGGAAAAAGTGCTTTCCGTCTTTATCCGCTGCACTTACCGTTGCGTCAACCGAATAATCATAAAAACATTTGTTTCCTTTCGGGTCTGTATCGTATTTGCCTATGCCGTGAAAAAACGGGTCTTCTTCTGTGTTCATCCAGTCATATTTTTCACTGATACCTAATTTATTTAATATTTTGCTTAGTGTTTTATATGCACTTCCGCCTACATTTTCTATTATAATTTTTTCTTTTAAATCCTTTATTAAGTGCAGATTTTCTTCATTTGCCACACCGTTTTTTAAGTATTCTATATATAAATCAATGCCGTTATTTATTGTCTGCATATACTTTTCATTAATAAGCGGGTCATCCGATTTTGCGATTTTTATTTCATAAGTTCCTTTTTGCCTTACTTCTTCAAAAATTTCTTTTATTTTATTAACAAATTCCATTGATTCTTCGGGCAGATATTGGCTTCCTTGGGAGTTTAAATCTTTTGTTGCATTTTTAACGCTTATTCCGTGGCTTGATGTTATATATTCCCCGCCTACCAAATCGAGTTTAAATGCCAAAAAAGACGCAAGCCATATAGGCATGGTTTCTCTTTTATATGTTGTTAATGTTTCTATACCTACTGCTGCCTGCACTCGTGCAATTAAGTCCAGAAACTTATCCGAATTGTATCTTACTTCTCTGCCTGCAAGTTTTAGTATTCTTTTACCTTGATATTTTTCTTTAGCAACAAGAGCTTTCGCGTATGTCGCAAGCATTATGCCCATTATATTTATTGGAAACCTTACATCGTAAGGATATAATATATTTTGAGGACCTCTTATTCCTGCAGTTGATACTGCCGCTTCTTTTTCATAATTTTTTAACCAGTTGTTTAAATCCAGCCCCTCCGGATTTGTTTCTTTATCGTATGGCAGTAAATGCTCTTTTTTTAACGTAAAAATAAATTCATTTTTATTTTCTATATCAATATACTTATTATTTTTTATATAATCGGGTGTGTTATTTTCTACCGATTTATATAATTCCTGTTCTAATGTTTCGCTGTTCATTAATATCCCCTTAAAATTCTTTTTTTATGATACTAAACATAAAAAAATATAACAAGTATATTAGAATATTGAGGGTAAATATGTTAATTGCGTATATGTGGTGTCAAATTTTTCTTTTGTTATTGTATGCGGGAATGCTGAATTATAAGGATCGTTCACTGTAATTGCTCCGTCTTCCGCATTGTAATTCATAAAATTATATGCATGAGAAGTTGATATATATCTTTGGTCTTTTTTATTATCCGAATATTCTTTATCACCGGTCCCGCAAATCAATTCGGAGGCTTTTAAATTTTCACCTGTTAATACTTCGCTTAAACTGTTATATTGAGTTGCTTTGACTTCGGGGGTTAATTTTATTTCTCCGTTTTCTTCCGTCAGTTTATAGGTTATGCTGTATACTTTTGCATTTGCAGTGTTTAAAAATTCCTTTGTGCAATAATTTTTTAATTCTTTAGAATCCGGGGTGTAATAATCTTTTATTTCTCCTTTGTAGCCAAGTGCTCTATATATTAATAATCTCTTTTGGGGGAATCCGCATGCTATCTGTCCCGCTACTTGTTTTTCTTCTTGCAGGTTAAATATATTTTCAATCTCATAAAATACGTTTGTATTTGAAATTTTTACTCCGTCTTTGAAATATTTATTAATTAATTTTTCTGCAGCCGATTCCAGTATCCTTACATCTAAATCTCCACTACTGTAATAAGTATCTTCATTGCTTAAATCATAATTTTGTAAATCTTGCTGAGTTACTTGGATTTTAATTTTTTCGCTTTGGTTAAACGGATTATCAAATGTTACGGTATAATTTCCGTCTTTATCAGCTTGTGATATTCTTTGTGCTATATTTTTCTCACCCTCAATAGTAGAGGCAAAATTGTTCAACATTGATAAAAACCAGCAGTCACCCGTTCTGCCCTGGGCAAAACTGCCTATTTTTCCGTCTCTTATTAAATCTGTTGTATCTGTATAATATAATAGCTGTGATAGTTCTTCGTTTGTTATTCCGTTAAAATTGCCATTTTTAAATTTTTCATATCTCTTTAAAAAGTGTTTATACCCTTTTAATTTTTTGTCGGGTATTCCGTCTATGAGGGTAAAATCTAACATCGAATGTTTATTTTTCTCAAGTTCTTTTAACTGTTCGGGAGTTAGATTGGATTTATAATTTTCAAAATCTTGTATTTTTTTTGATAAAATTTCTTTTTGTTCCGTTGTTAATGTTATTTTATTTATTAATTTAGTATTTAATTTGAAAAAATGTTCTTCAAATCCTTTAAATATTTGTATGCTTGATAAATTTGCATATTTTTCTTTTGCAATATTCATAAATTTTTCAAGTATGGCATTCCCAAAATTAACGGATTTTTTCTTTACCGATTTGCCCGTAAAACTGTATGTATCACCTATATAGGCAGGTTTAAAACTTTGTTTATGAACGTTTAAATTGCCAAATGAATAGGTTTTATGAATATTACCAATATTATTTATGTCCATATTATTAATAAAAATTTTTTTATACTAAAATTGCCATCTTAAAACATATTTGTTTCGTATTCTAAATTATAATCATCGGCAATTTTTTTAACGAATTCGTTTCTGATAACAAGTCCGTCGGGTGAATTTAAGTATTGGTATATTGCTTCATTATTTTTCATTATTACATTAGCAGCTTTATCATATTTTCCTTCGGTATCGCATAATATTTTAAAGGAAAAAATACCTTTTTTCAGCTGCTCAGCCATTTCATCGGGTGTGCCGTTTAAGGGTTGTCCTATTTTGTTCATATATTCTACCGTTTCTTCAAAACTTTTAGTTTGAACTGTAGGAAAAATCTCAGCACACATTCTAATTATATCTTCCCTGCTATAGTGATAATCAATACCCATTTTATCTAAAGCCATTAAGCAAAGTTCTTTTTCAAATTGATAATATAATCTTCCGAAATCTGACGTGGAAAAATTATGTTGTGTTCTTTTTGTTAGTTTGGAATATTTACCGTCAATGGTGAAAGCTGTTTCACTTATACAGTTAGATGTTAATAAACCCGCTATATCTACGCTTGATAACGGTAATTTTTCGGGGTGTCCGTGCATTGATACAGCTCCTTTTTCTATACAGCTGTATGGAATTGAGCATTTATGCGCATCACCTTGACTTTCGTGTACGCTTCCGTCGGGATTTACTATTACTATATACTCAGTTCCGTCACGTTTTAGAGCTTCAATTACTTTTGATTTGCCATAAGAGATTTTTTCTTCGTTCTGATTGCAATTTTGTTCAAAAGTATCCGGTTGGCTTCCTTTAAATGCAGGCGAAGTATAGACAGCGTTTCGTCCGATTTTATTTATTGAATTTATATAATTAATTCCCGTAATCATAACTATTAAATGAATATCAATATTTAAAATTGATTGAAATTTAAAAATATTAAGTTATATTAATTTACGATTTTTTTACTATTAACTGTGTTTATATTACAATATCTGTATAATTTTAATTAAACAGGTGGATATTATGACAGAGAGTACAATGAAAGATTATAAAGACAGTATAAATTTGCCTAAAACTACGCTTGAAATGCGAGCTAATGCTACTCAAAAAGAGCTGGTTACTCAAAAATTTTGGGCAGATAATAAAATTTATGAAAAAAATCTTGCACAAAGAGATAAAGCTAACAAATTTATTTTGCATGACGGGCCTCCGTATTTAAGCTCCGAAAAAATCCATGTAGGTACGGCTCTGAATAAAATCTTAAAAGATATTATTATTAAATATAAATCGCAAAGAGGATATTATGCTCCTTATGTTCCGGGGTATGATGCCCATGGGCTTCCAATAGAAAATGCGGTTGTAAAAACAATTAAGGGCGGCAGAGAAGCACTGACCGCAGGTGAATTAAGGGCTAAATGCCGTGAATTTGCTCTTAAAAATCTTAAAGGGCAGGAAGCCGAATTTAAACGTCTCGGAGTTTGGGGTAATTGGGAAAACCCTTATCTTACAATTAAACCCGAGTTTGAAGCCGAACAAATAAGAGTATTCGGTGAAATGTATAAAAAAGGCTATATCCAAAAAGGTTTAAAACCTGTTTATTGGTGTGCTTCTTGTGAAACAGCTTTAGCTGAAGCAGAAGTTGAATATGCTGACCACACTTCAACAAGTATTTATGTTCGTTTTAAATTTAACGACAATGACAAAAATAAAGTTTATAATTTAATAAATTCACAATCCGATAAAGACTTATACGTTGTTATCTGGACAACAACTCCTTGGACAATTCCCTCTAACCTTGCCGTTTGTTTAAATGCAAGACTGGAATACTCTGTATTTACTTATAAGAACGAAAATTATATTGTCGCAACAGAGTTATTAAACAATTTCTTAAAAGATGTTGAATGGGAAAATGATGATATTAAAGTTATAGGGACTATAAAAGGCAGCGAGCTTGAAAATATGTCCGCTTTTCACCCTCTTTATAACAGAGAAAGCAAATTGATTTTAGGCGATCACGTTACTCTTGATGCAGGTACGGGCTGTGTTCATACTGCCCCGGGGCATGGGCTTGAGGACTGGGAAGTCTGCCAAAAGTATTCCATTCCGACATTTTCGCCGTTAGACTCAAAAGGTGTATGGCAAAAATCCGATATGTTTGATGATAATGATTTAATCGGGGTTCCTTATTACAAGGGTAATGATATTGTTATTGAAAAATTGGAAGCAAAAAAGGCACTTTTGAAAAAAGCCGATATTACGCACAGTTACCCGCACTGCTGGAGATGTAAACATCCCGTTATTTATAGAGCCACAGACCAATGGTTTGTTAAAGTTGATATGTTTAAACAACAAACTTTGAATGAAATAAAAAAAGTTAACTGGATACCCGCTGCAGGCGAAACAAGAATTTCAAATATGGTTGAAAATCGTTCCGATTGGTGTATTTCACGCCAAAGAGCATGGGGAGTTCCAATCCCTGTATTTTACTGCGAGGATTGCGGCGAAGTTATTGTTAATGATGAAACCATTAATCATGTAGCTGATTTATTTGAAAAAGAAAGCTCTGACGCTTGGGTTAACCACAGCGTTGAAGAACTTATGCCTAAAGGATTTAAGTGTCCTAAATGCGGCGGTGTACATTTCAGAAAAGAAAACGACATTATGGACGTTTGGTTTGACTCGGGTGTTACCCATAGAGCCGTAGTTCAAAAAAGAAGCGAGGAACTGGGCAATCTTCCCGTTGATATGTATTTAGAAGGTTCTGACCAGCATAGAGGCTGGTTCCAGTCATCTCTTTTAACTTCTGTTGCTACAACAGGCATTGCACCTTATAAAACCGTTCTAACTCACGGATTTGTATTTGGTGAGGACGGAAGAAAAATGTCTAAATCTTTAGGCAACTATATAAGACCCGATGACATCATTAAAAATTACGGTGCAGATATATTAAGACTGTGGGCTGCTTCCGTAGATTACAGAAATGATACCAAAATCGGTGATAATATTATTAAACAGCTTACGGAAATCTTTAAAAAGACAAGAAATACCGCAAGATTTCTTTTAGGCAATTTATTTGATTTTAACCCCGATACCGATTATGTTAAATATGAAGACTTAAAAGACATTGATAAATTCGCATTGCATAAACTTAATACATTTATTGAAAATGTAACTGATGCTTTTGAGGCTTATGAATTTTACAGATATTTTCAATATCTTCAAAACTTTGCGGCTGTTGATTTAAGTTCTTTCTATCTTGATATTGTTAAAGACAGACTTTATACAAGCGGTGAAAAATCGCTTTCAAGGCGGGCATGTCAAACGGTATTGTATGAAATAGCTCAAGCGCTGACAAGAATTTTAGTTCCGGTTATGCCTCATCAAGCGGAAGATATTTGGCAGAATACTCCCGAAAATCAAAGAGGCGGTTTAGAAAGCATACTGCTTTCCGATTGGCCGAAAGTTAATCCCGCTTGGAATAATCCTCAGCTTGAAGAAGAATTTACTCAAATATTAAAAGTTCGTGAAATAGTTACTAAAGCTATTGAACCTTTAAGAGCCGATAAAAAAATCGGAAGCTCGCTTGAAACTGCCGTTTATATTGTTTCTGATAATAATCAGCTTCTTAAAAAATATGAAACCGAGCTTTGTAATATATTTATTACTTCACAGGCTTTTGTTGTTGGTGAAAAACCCGCAGATGTTCTTAATGAATATAGTGAAGACGGTTACAGCGTATATGTTACAAAGGCGCTTGGCGAAAAGTGCGAACGCTGCTGGAAGTACAGACCTTTAGGAAATCACAGCGGGCATGAAACAATTTGTGATGAATGCTATGAAGCAATTACAGAATAATAAAAGAGCCGCTTTAAAAGCGGCTCTCTTTCTTTATATATTTCCTTCTAAAACTCGTTTTAATTTTTTAAGTGCATTTTGTAAGTTTTGTGAATAACTGATTTGGTATTCGGGAATTACCGATTCAGCTGCCTTAACAAATTCATCTGTAACGGGACTGCCTTTTTTTAAATAAAAGTTAAACTCACAATAGTTGGTATCTGTTGGAAATAATTTAAATCCATCACCATTAGGAAAGAATTTTTTATTAAGAGCCATTCTTTCAGTTACGTTTAAGTTTGCATCCTCAACTGCTTTTTCTAATGTTGCTCTTAATTCAGCATTTTCTAAGGCTTTGCATTCTATTGGCCGAAACATTTCATCGCGTACAGTGGCAAATCGGTTAAACATATTTATTGTCATAATTTTTCCCTTTATTTTCCTTTTACCTATTTTAAATGCAAAGGAACATTTTTTTGATATTTTATTATAATAAAATTTACAAAATTAATATTTTTATAAATCATACCTAAATAATGGTTTTACATTTTCTACCGCGCATAAATCAAATTTCTTTTTTTTCTCCTCATCTGATAATCCATTATCAACAGGAGGACATAAGGAGTATTTATTAATATTTTCACAATATTTTTTGTAAGCCGGCGGTTTGCTTAATGAAGAACAAAATGCCTGTCTGTAAGAAAATATGGATAATGTACCTTTTTCGCCTTTTGAATTAACGCTATTTTCATTTTTTATGTATTCCACACCGTAATCGCAAGACATATTTCCGGAAGATTTTAGTTTGAAACATTCTGACGGGATTGCACTGCTTGCTCTATATCCGCCTATTTTATTGCCCGATTCATCTGTTTCGTATGCTTCTATTATTATTGGATTTTGCATTTCATCATATTCGTCCACATAATAAGAATCAAAATTATATCCTTTTAATTTGGAATTTAGATATTGTAATGATCCCCCGTTGGGTAATTCTATATTATCAGCGGCAGCTCCTAAGGGGTATACTTCTCCGTTATCCATTATTAAAAAAGTTACAACATCCGGCGGTTTCCTAACCGACGTATCAGCACTGTTCGGTTTTGATTTTCCGTTTAAATCTACTGCTATTAACCTGTATCCGTATATATCAGATACGTTACCGTTTTGAGTTCTTTTGGAAAGATAATATTTTCTTCCGTTTGTTGTTGAAAAATTGTTTTTTTCTTTATTAAAATCTATATTCAGATAGGGTTCTGTATTATATGATGCCGTTTGAAAATTGTCGCAATCTTTTTTACCTTTGGTGTTTAATATTGATACCATAGCTCTGCAAAAAACTTTATCATCTGTATTGATTACGGTTAATGTTTTTCCGTTTTTTCCTTCTATCGTACTTGTTAGTTTTAAAACTTTTTCATCTTTTTCAAATTCATCCAATAACGGATTAGGCGATTCACCCGCAATCATTTCGGCTGCTATTTGTTTTATTGTATTAAATTCAAAATATGTAAGGGAGGCATATGAGGCTTTCACTATTTTTATTGCTTGTATTGACAGGGCCATTATTATCCCTACTATCATAAGTACAATTAAGATTTCCGCCATGGTAAATCCGTTTTTATTTTTTTGCATAAAGCGTTTCCTCTAAAATTTTAAAACATTGATTGTAGGTTTCTGTTTCTATTATATCATTTAACTTTAGTATATTTTTAGTAATGTTTAATATACTTTTATTTTCTTTTACGGCATAGACTTTTATATTATTTTCAACGGCATCGGCAACAATTGATGAGCCGAGTGAGTTATAAGGAACAATTATTGCTTTTAAGTCTTTTCTTGTTATATATTGTTCCACTTTTTTATAAGAAATTAACGGAGCATTTGATAAGCCCAGAAGCAGGCAGGGTAAAAATGTAGGTGTTATATATTCCGCTGCGGATTTTGGAGATACTAATTCTCCTTTAATTGTTACATCCTCAAATGCCGGTGCGTGAACGCAGGGAACTTTTAACTCTCTTGTTAAATAGTGAGATATTACGGCTTCTACGCCTCCTACTATATCTACACCCTCTCCGTCTTGATAGTTATCTTCAGGCGGTTCTTCAAATTTACACACGACTGCAAGCGCCTGCGCTCCTTGTTTTATTAAATTTTCTCCTGCTTCTTTTAATGCAGAGTTATTTTTTACTCCGCCCGTTGAAATTCCGCTTGCAGCAGTATAAAATTCAACTCCGCATTCTTTTTTTGTTATTTCATATCCTGTTATATTTACTCCGTATATTGTTTTTACTGCGTTTATGGTGTTTATATGTATATTTCTTACTTTTTCGGATATGCCTTTATCAAATATCACGCCTATTTTATTATTTTGTGACGGAATTAAATTTAATTTTCCTTTTAAAAATTCATTTAAACTCCAACCCTCAACATAGAGCATGTTTTCTGTTATCCCCGAAAAACATGCCGCATTTACAACATTAGGGTTTACTATTACATTAAATTTTTGAGCAAATTTTTTTGCATACAAAGAAGCGTCACCTGCGTATCCGCCTATTGCTGCACCTATCCCCGTGGGTACTATAAACGCAATTAAAGGTTTTTCCCTGTTATAATTCAACATACTCATTTGCCTTAAGCACTAAACATTTTTGTCCTTGAGCTTCTATTAAATCTTTAAATTTTTCTGCATCCGCTTTTATATTTGAAAATGTATTATAGTGCATCGGGATTATTTCCATAGCAAAAAGCATTTTAGCCGCAATTGCAGCTTCTTCAATCCCCATTGTATAATATCCGCCGATTGGAAGCAGTGCATAATAGGGATTATACAATTCTCCTATTAAGCTGAAATCGGGCATTAAACCTGTATCTCCCGCGTGATAGATTGTTGTTCCCTCTATATCAAACAAATAGCTTACCGCAGGCCCGCCATAGGCTAAATCCGGATTTGAACTTGAATGC
>CANPYB010000030.1 GCA_947587605.1 Candidatus Gastranaerophilales bacterium | reverse complement strand
CCTAATGCTGATACATTAATAAAATCGTCATACTCATTATTATAACCGTATGTCCCTGAAGCTGTCATAATAGGGTTTTTTAATATAATGCCGTTAAGGTCTGTTTGAAGTATATTTGTCATTACTGCCATACAACCTCGCTTCCCGAAAATACGGGTCCATCTTTGCATACGGTAGCATTAACGATTTTACCTTCTTTTTTTACATCAATTACGCACCCTCTGCATACCCCTATTCCGCATGCCATAACTTTTTCCATGGCAATCTGCACTTCAATTCCGTATGTTTGAGCGGTTTTAGCTATTGTTTTTAGTACAATATAAGGTCCGCAAGTGTAAATAATTTCGGGATTAAACTGATTAATTAATATCCCGATATAGTTAAGAACACTGCCGACTTCACCGTATGAACCGTCATCTGTGCAGATTTTATCAATGTTTATATTGTTTGGTATTTCATTTTTATTTAAAAATCCGCAGGCAAAAAGGTTTTCAATCCCTCTTTTATCAAGTTCTGATTTTAAAAATGCCATAGGGGCAGCTCCAATACCCGCACCTATCAATAATGCTTTTTTATTTTTAATATTAAATCCGTTGCCTAAAGGTCCTGTTATATCAATTAAATCACCTGTTTTTAATGATTTTATATAACTTGTTCCTGCCCCGCGCTCTTTAAATAATATTCCTATTTTATTTTTCTCGTGAGAATATACGCTAAACGGGCGTCTTAGGGTTAAGCCGCTGCAGTATATTGATATAAATTGACCTGCTTTTATATCAATTTCAAACGGCAGGTCTATTTCTATTAAATGCGAGTTTGAGGATACTTTTTCAATCCTTGATACTTTTGCTTTATATATTTTTTTTGTTTTTTCTTGTATCACACTAACTCACCTTTATAAAATGAAAGAAAAACATCACTGCTTTTCTTTCATTTATTTATATTCAATTTTTGATAATTGACGTTTCATGCTTTTTCCCTATTTTTTAGTATTATCCGACCAATAAAAATCAAAGTCAATTAAATGAAACACTTTTTTACATTGTAAATATTACTCTTTTTAATTCCCTTATAAGCTGATTTCCTTATTTGAATTTTATAATAAATTACCATTACATAACAATATGAAAGGATTTAATATGTTTTCTCACGGTGATATTACAAAAGATTTATCAAGAGCAAAAAAGTATTTTGAAGATATTGTGTCTTATACTGTAGGCCCGTTTTCTTTAGATGAAATGATTGTTCACAGAATTAATACAATTAATATTATTGATGTAAGAGAATATAATGATTACATTGAGGGTCATATTCCTTATGCAGTGCACATTCCGTATAAAGAAGCACAAGAACATACCGATATGCTTGATAAAGATAAGGTGAATATTATTTATACGTACTCTGATTCCTGCCCAAGAGCTTATAATACGGCACTTGAATTAATAGAAAAACATTACCCCTGCGTTGTACTTCGAGGCGGGTTTAAAGAATGGAAAAAATTTGATTTTGATATTGTTAAAAATGATACGGATGATTATAATCAATCAGATAAAAATGACTGATAAAAAAGGGAGATTAATTCTCCCTTTTTTTATAATTCTATTTCCATTAATATATAAAAATCGGGATAAATGTCTAAAATACTTAATCTGTGAAATTCGCCTAAATAGGCTTCATCTGCTATTGACTTTTTTTTGGCATATGCGCCTGCATGGTAACCCCATACTACTGCGTCAGTTAAATTATCTCCTGTAGGAAGTTCTACACCTTTATTAAATTGTTTTGTTCTGTAAATATTTAACCATCTTACTAACAGTACATGTACTGCAAGGTTATCTTTAGGTTTTTTTACATCGTAATTAGTTCCGAAATAATTGTTAATATCAATTTGTGCACATTCTTTTATTTGGAACGGACCGTATGCCTTACTCTTGCTTGTTAAGTATTTTCCGTTTTTATCATATACTCTTCCGCTTGACTCTATAAATAAAAATTTATATACATCCTGTACATTGACTTTTCCGTCGCCTAAATCTTCAACATAACTTTTTATTAAATCAAATCCGTTTTCTCCCATTTGAGTACTATAGGTTCTTACTGCTGACAGAATATCATTATACGCTTGTTTTACATCGGGATTTTCTTCTAATAATTTATGTAATTCATCTATTTTTTCTTGACTAAGTTGTGCTTTGTTTGAAATTTGCGTTTTTGCTTCTTCTTCAGCTTTAAGCCTTGCTTCTTCTTCAGCCTTGAGTCTTGCTTCTTCTTCAGCTTTAAGCCTTGCTTCTTCTTCAGCTTTGAGTCTTGCTTCTTCTTCGGCTTTGAGTCTTGCTTCTTCTTCGGCTTTGAGTCTTGCTTCTTCTTCAGCTTTGAGTCTTGCTTCTTCTTCGGCTTTAAGTCTTGCTTCTTCTTCAGCTTTGAGTCTTGCTTCTTCTTCAGCCTTGAGTCTTGCTTCTTCTTCGGCTTGAAGTCTTGCTTCTTCTTCACTTTGGGTGGTTTCTGCCGGCTGTTGAGAATTATCTTCTTCATCTATTGTTTCAACAATTACGGTGTCAGGCAGATTGTTGTTATTTTTCATTCCCAGACCTGTGCCTGCTCCAATGCCTATTAAAATTCCCAAAGCACTTAATCCTGCTGCAATTCTTTGTTTTTTAGCAACTTTTTTTCTTTTTGCTATTTGAGCAATTCTTTCCGGACTGCGGGGAGTTGTTCTTACAAAATTATCGTAACTCGGTTTAGATTGATTTTGTGCGGTTCTTTCCTTGGATATTCGCTCAGCTTCTGCCATTTTGGCTATTTTGTATAAATCTGATCCGGGTATTAGATTATATTTATTAATGATTTGTACTTCCATTTTTTTCCTATATTTTATATTTTTCTTTCTTCGTTTGCATGAAAGTGTATGAAGAAATTTAATTTACTTTTTTTAAAAAATATTGTTACAATACTTATTATTTTAAAGTATAATTTTTTTAAACGGAGGTCAAAAATGAGAGTTCTTGTCGGAATGTCCGGCGGTGTGGATTCATCTGTTGCCGCGCTTTTACTTAAAAAGCAGGGATATGATGTAATAGGTGCCACCATGCTTACTTGGGGTAACAGTGATTTTTTTAATCAACTAAAAGAAAAATATAATTTATCCGAACAAAAAAATCCGCTCCACGGCGCATGCTTGTGTCCGCATGAAGATGAAGATACCTCTATAGCTAAAGCTGTTGCGGATAAACTCGGCATTGAATTTCATATTATTGATTGTTCTAAAGAATATGAAGAAATAGTTATAAATTATTTTAAAAACGAGTATATGCGGGGGAATACTCCTAATCCTTGCGTAAGGTGCAATCAAAGTATAAAGTTTGGAGTTTTTCCAATGCTTGCTAAAAAGGCGGGACTTGAATTTGATAAATTTGCTACGGGTCATTACGCAAGAATTGAGTTGGAAAACGGAAGATACCTTTTAAAAAGAGGCATAAATCATAAAAAAGACCAATCATATTTTCTTTACGGGTTGAGTCAAGAACAGCTTGCAAATACTCTTACACCCTTAGGAAATTATACAAAAGAACAAATAAGAGAGATTGCACGTAATTTTGGGCTTGAGGTCGCTGATAAGCCCGACAGTCAAGATTTTTATAACGGTGATTACAATGATATCTTAAATGCAGAGCCTAAAAAGGGTAATATAATTGATATTAACGGCAAGGTACTCGGTACTCATAACGGGTTTTGGAATTATACAATCGGGCAGCGAAAAGGAATAGGAATAGCTGCGGCTGAACCCTTATATGTTAAGGAACTCCGAAAAGATACCAATGAGGTGGTCGTCGCTTTTAAAGATGACTCTATGAATAAAAGTTTAATAGCTAATAATGTTAAATTTAATGCAATTGATGAATTAAAAGAGGCTATGAAATGCCGGGTTAAAATTCGTTCGTCGCAAGAACCTAAAGAGGCGCTTATTTCGCCTTTAGATAAAGGTAAAGTTAAAGTCGTATTTGATGATTTGCAAAATCCGATTGCTAAAGGTCAATCCGCTGTATTTTATTTGGGTGATACGGTTTTGGGCGGAGGAATTATCGAAAGTGTGTATTAATGGATAAAAATGAACTTTTAAGACTTTATAATCTTGATTTAAACGAACTTTTAAAAATATCTTCAAAATACATGTCAAATAATATTGAGCTTTGCTCGCTTGTTAATGCAAGGAACGGCAGATGCTCGCAGGATTGCAAATATTGCGCGCAGAGTGCTCATTATTTAACAGATATTGAAGATTATCCCCTAATCAGCAAAGAAACGGTTATAAAGGCTGCACTTGAAGCTAAAAATAACGGAGTGATAAGATTTGCGGTTGTTACTTCGGGTAAGTCACCCGACGAGGAAAATTTTGATAAAATTCTTGAATTTATTGATGAATTAAACAAAATTGACGGAATAAAAAGCTGTGCTTCTATTGGTATTTTAAATGAAGAACAGGCTAAAATGCTTGCTTTTCACGGGCTAAAGCGTTTTCACCATAACATTAACACCGCAAAATCATATTACGGAAATATTTGTACTACTCATGACTGGCAGGACAGATATAATACCTGTAAACTGGTTAAAAAATACGGTATGGAGCTATGCTGCGGTGTGATTTTGGGTATGGGCGAATCTGCAGAACAGCGTGTTGAAATGGCTTTAGAACTTGCGGAAATTCAGCCCGATTCTATACCTATTAATATTTTAATGCCTATCAAAAAAACTCCGTTTGAAAATTATTTGGATAAAATTGACGAAGAAAATGTTTTAAGAACTTTGGCTGTTTTTAAAATAGCAAATCCGAAGTCCGTTTTAAGATTTTGCGGAGGCAGAATGCGATTAAGCGAACAAAATCAAGAACTTGCTCTTAAAACATGCGTTGAGGGCATTATGACGGGTAATTATCTTACTACTACAGGCAAGACTCCCGAACAGGATTTAGCTTCAATTAAAAAATTAAATAAAATACTTTTAACTTAGTCTAAATTGTATTTTGTGTCTATAAAATACAAAGGCCGGTTTTTTGTATCCTGTGATATATTTTTAATGTATATACCGATTAAGCCTATTGCAAAAGTCTGTACCGCTTGAATAAACACCAGTGCGCCTATTGTATATTTGCGTAAAAATATTAATATAATTGAAAAAATTAAAAATAAAAATGCAGAAATTAAAATTAAATATACTAATTTATCCGCAAAACTGATAAAAGCGTTAAAAGCCAATACAAATAATTGCTGCGGAGAATACTTTGTTTTGCCTGCTTTTCGACCTGCACGGTTATAGTAATAATATGTTGATTTAAAACCGCTCCAATCAATTAATCCTCTTATATATCTGTTTGATTCGTGCATTGATTTTAAGGCTTCTCTTACTTTTGCCGTAAATAGTTTAAAATTACCGCTGTCTATTGTAACGGGATTTGTACTGAATATTTTTAGTACTCTGTAAAATATATCGGCTGATATTTTTTTAAATAAAGTTTCGTTTTCTCGGTGTTTTCTTACGGCATGAACTACATGGCAGTTATTTTCACATAATATTTTATACATTTCGGGAATTAAATTAGGGGAATCTTGCAAGTCAGCATCAATTATGACGGTATAATCTCCTTGGGAATGGGCTAATCCTGCCGTTATTGCCGTTTCATGCCCGAAATTTCTTGATAAATTAATAAGTTTAATAAAATTATTTTGCAAACATTTATCTTGTATTATTTTTGCCCCGTTATCCGTGGAACCGTCATTTACAAATATAAAATTAACATCTAAGTTATCTTTTAGAGTGTTTCTTAAATTAAATAATTCTTCTAAAAGTGGATTAATACATTCTTCTTCATTATAAAACGGGATAATAACATCTAAAGTTTTCATATTTATATCCTTAATTAAAAAACCGCCATAAAGCGGTTTAAAATGGTGCGCTTGGCGCGATTCGAACGCGCGACCTATCCCTTAAAAGGGGAGTGCTCTACCTGCTGAGCTACAAGCGCATTTGCTTGATTATTCTTAACCATACCAAGAACATTTTTTGTAGTCAACCGATTTTTTCTTTTTATTTATTATTAATTTTAAGGAAAGTAAATAATATAAAAATTGCGTCCTGTCGCTCCGTATAGATAACTTCTAAACTCGGCTCGAGCTGCGGAACTCGCCTCACGATGTGAGGCTCAAACAGTCCTCGCTGCGATGCTGCCTCGTAAAGAAGTTTAACTATACTCCGCAATGGACTTTAATTTTTATATTATTTGCTTTCCGTTTTGGTCTTATTAAACTTTAAAAGGATTTTCCAATATTATTGTCTGCTCTCTATCAGCGCCTACACTTATTATCTTTATGGGTATTCCCACTAATTCTTCTAATTTTCTTAAATATATTCTTGCGTTTTCGGGTAAGTCTTCTAAAGTCTTTGCCTGTGATATGTCGGATTTCCAGCCCTTAAATGTTTCATATACAGGTTCTAAATACTTGTGCATATTAATATTTGTGGGGTAATCTTTGTAAATTTTACCGTCACGTTTATCTTTGTAGGCAACGCAAACTTTTAATTCGTCGAAATCATTAAAGACATCGATTTTTGTTATTGCCATTTGAGTTAAACCGCCGACTAATACGCAGTATCTCGATAAAACAGCATCAAACCATCCGCAGCGGCGAGGTCTGCCCGTTGTTGTTCCGAATTCTGCACCGATGTTTCTTATTTTTTCACCTGTAAAATCTGTTAATTCCGTTATAAAAGGACCCTCACCTACTCTTGTTACATAAGCCTTTGTTACTCCGATTACGTTATCTATATGGGTGGGCCCTATTCCGCTGCCTGTTGCGGCTCCGCCGCCTATGGGGTTTGAGCTTGTTACATAAGGGTATGTTCCGTAATCTATATCAAGCATTATGCCCTGTGCGCCTTCAAATAAGATTTTTTTATCATCCTTTATTGCATTTGACAGCTTTTCAACCCAATCTTCAGCCAGATACGGTTTGAATATTTGCGCATATTTTTTGCAGTATTCAAGCATTTCTTCTTTTGAATACGTTTTTGAACCGTATACTTCTTTTAAAATCTTGTTTTTTAAGGGCAATATAGCGTCAAGTCTTGAATTCAAAAGTTCTTCATCATATAAATCCTGCACTTTAAGCCCGTATCTGCCTATTTTATCGGAGTATGTCGGTCCTATTCCTTTTTTCGTCGTGCCTATTTTATTTGTATTTGATGAATTTTCGCTTATTCCGTCTATATCAATATGGTAGGGTAGCGTTATTGTTGCAAGCGGACTGATTTTTAAATTTGATAAATCAACTTTGCGCTCTATAAGTTCTTGTGTTTCTTTTAAAAATGTTTCGGGATGTATTACTGTTCCCGCGCCTATAAAACAGTATTTATTTTTATATAATACCCCCGACGGAATTAAATGAAATTTATATGTTTCATTATCAACCACAACCGTGTGACCTGCGTTACATCCGCCTTGATACCTTATAATTACGTCTGCGTATTGGGCAAGTAAATCCGTGATTTTTGCTTTACCCTCATCACCCCACTGCGCACCTACAACTACCGTATTTCTCATATCCGCCCTTTCAATTAGCATGTCTGCCAATTAAAAGTATAAAACAAATTTTTATTATTAGGAACAGTTTATAAATTTGCGGCTGCTGTTGCTTTATAAAGCCCGATTTGATTTATAAAATAGTCTGTTCTGTCTGTAGTTACAAGTTTTTCAGTTGTGAGCATGCTCTCGCGTTTTTGCAATAAGTCAAGATTAGAAATTATACCCTCTTTAAATTTCATTTCGGTAAACTTAAAATCTGCTTTTTCGGCATCATAACTTTCCAAGGTCTTTAAATATCTTTCATTATCCGACTTTAAATCGCATAAAGCGTCATTTACTTCTTGAATTGAGGTGAGGTATGTTTTTTTATAGGTTTCTATTGCTTGATTGTATTTATTTTTTTGCAGTTTTAAATTGGCAATTCTGCTTCCGCCCGTAAATAACGGCAGTAATGCACCGCCGCCCAATAGTGCTATTGAATTTGTCCAGTTCATATTTTGAAAAAATTCGGTTGAATTAAAGGAAATTAACCCTAAAATATTAAATGTGGGTAAAAAATCTTTCTTCGCTGCCCGAATTTCAAGTCCTGTCTTTTTTAACATTATTTCGCTTGTAAGGTAGTCGGGACGATTTTCTATAACTTCCGACGAAATACAATCGGGGATTTTTTTATTTATTGTAAGCTCATCAAAAGATATTCGTTTAAAGTCTGCTTTATTTTCGGGGCTTTCACCCG
Source organism: Candidatus Gastranaerophilales bacterium (assembly GCA_947587605.1). Lineage (GTDB taxonomy): Bacteria > Cyanobacteriota > Vampirovibrionia > Gastranaerophilales > Gastranaerophilaceae > Avigastranaerophilus. The sequence goes on along the minus strand of CANPYB010000030.1, from coordinate 6,229 downwards.
TTAAAACGGCAAGCATGTTTAATAATCTTTCGCGTGATTTCATTAAATCGGATAAATCGGCTTCCGCTCTGATAAATGCTTTTTGGGCGTTTACCGTATCTGCCGTAGAAATAAGCCCTTGCTCGTTGCTTATTTTCATTAAGTCATATATGCGTTTTCTGTCGTTTATTATGTCTTGTTGAATTTCAATAAGTTTATCAAGTTTTACTATATTATAATAAGTGCTTCCCGTTGCACTGACAGTTGAAATATATGCAGCTCTTTCGCTTTGGCGCGATGCTTCTATTAATTTATCCATTGCCTTTGTTCTGTCGCGATTTTTTCCGAATAAATCAATTTCATAATTTGCATATATGGGGAGTGAAATTAACCCGTCAGAATTTGTAACTCCGGGGAGCTTATATAATGCGGGAACTGCACCGACTCCTATTGATGGCAGTTCTTTTGCACGTTTTAAATTTTTGTTTTCCGTTGTTTCTTCAACTTTTAATGTTGCTGTTTTTAAGTCGTGGTTATTTTGCAGGGTTTTTATTATATATTCCGTTAAAATCGGGTCATTTAACTCTTGCCACCAGTTTAAATTAATATATGAATATATTGTTTTTTCATCCGTTATCGGTTTTTTTGCCGCTAAGACAGGACTTTGCATTATTACTAAGAAAAATAAAAGTATAACCGATGTAATCTTTTTAATTTTCATTAAATTCTCCACTTTAATCCGTCTTTACGGGTTTGAAAATTTGCCCTTATTTCAATAACATACTAATATATTTATTGAGTAAAAGCAAATTAGAAAACGGATTTATTATGGGTAATGAAGAAACTAAAAATTCTAAAAAGAAAACATTATTTATAATCGCAGGAGTTATAGGTGCGGTTATTGCAATTACATTCTATCTTAATTCATTAAGATATGAAACAACCGACGATGCTTATATTGAGGGAGATTTAATTCAAATTTCCGCTAAAGTATCGGGACAGGTTGAAGAAATTTATATTCAAGATAACCAAAAGATAAAAGAGGGCGATTTAATAGTAAAAATTGATGATACAGATTATAAAGTAAAATTAGAGCAGGCTCAGGCTTTGTATGAAAAAGCTCTATATTCTCAAAAGGTTGCAAAAGCCAAATTGGATGCCGTTAATTCTAAAATTTCACTTGCTAAAAAGGATTTAGACAGGTATAAAAACTTATTCGCGGCAGGTGCCGTATCACAGCAAACACTTGATAGTGCTCAAACCCGTTATGATAATACAAAAGCAGAACTGCTTGCCGCAGAAGAAGATATACTTTCTTCAAACAACAATAAAGTAGCAGACGCTAATTTAAAAGCATTAAAGGCACAACGTGACCAGGCAGATTTGTATTTAAAATACACCGACGTAATTGCGCCTAATTCGGGTACCGTTACAAATAAAAATGTTGATAAGGGTAAATATATACAAGCGGGTCAGCCTCTTTTTACGCTCGTAGGTGATAATTTTTGGATAGAAGCTAATTTTAAGGAAAATCAAGTCGGCAAAATGAAAGTTGGGCAAGACGTTGAAATTAAAATTGACGCATATCCGAATAAGAAATTTAAAGGGAAAATAGACAGTATACAAAAGGCTTCGGGTGCTAAATCAAGTTTATTCCCGCCGGAAAATGCGGTCGGCTCTTTTGTTAAAATTGTTCAAAGAGTTCCCGTTAAAATTGTATTTACGGAAGATATAGATCCCGCTAAATATAATATAGCTGCGGGCATGAGCGTCGAACCTAAAGTAAGAGTTAAATAATGGCTGAAGAAGAAATAACGCAGACGGAATGGAAACCTAAGTTTAATCCGTGGATAGTTTCTATCCCCATTATCGGTGCTGCGTTTATGTTTGTATTGGATGAAACAATTGCAAATGTTGCACTCTTACACATGGCAGGAACATATAGTGCTTCAAGAGAAGAAGCATTATGGATTTTAACCAGCTATTTGATTGCTTCGGGGATTATTATTCCTGCCGTTGACTGGTTTTGCAAGTTAATGGGCAGAAAAGCCTTTTTTACTTTCAGTGTTATATTATTTGTATGCTCATCTTTTCTTTGCGGAATTTCCAATTCTTTAGGGATGATGATATTTGCAAGAATATTGCAAGGAATAGGAGGCGGCGCACTTTTGCCTTTGGCGCAGGCTATTTTGCTTGAAAACTTTTCCGTTCAAGAAAGAGGAAAAGCAATGGCTTTGTTTGGCATGGTAGTTGTAATCGCGCCTATTATTGGGCCTGTCTTAGGCGGTTGGATAACGGATAACTTCCACTGGTCATGGATATTTTTTATAAATATTCCAATAGGGCTGGTAACGATTATTCTTATTAAATATCTGCTTGAAGATCCGCCTTATGCGCGTAAGCAGAAAAATATAAGAATAGATACGATAGGCTTTTTTCTGTTAACAATTTGGCTTGTAACGCTGCAAATAATACTGGATAAAGGTAACAACGCGGATTGGTTTCATGCGGTTTGGGTAAGACGAATGGCAATAGTATGTGTAATTTCCGCCGTTTTATTCTTTGTATCACAGTTAAAAAGAAAAGATACTTTAGTTGATTTAAGCGTATTTAAAGATAGAAATTTCTCGGTAGGAACGCTTGTTCAAGTAGTTGTAAACCTTGTTTTATTGGCTTCTATGGCAATATTACCGCAATTTTTGCAAAGTTTAATGGGATATAACGCATATTTAAGCGGATTAACAATGATGCCGCGCGGAGCGGGGAGTTTGACTTCCGTGCTTTTATCGGGCGCACTCGCAAACAAAATTGATAACAGGTTATTATTGTGTATAGGTCTTGTTTGTATCGGTATTGCAGGATTTCAATTAAGTGAAGTTAACCTTGATATATCCATGTCATCAATATCGGTTCCGAATTTTATATTGGGATTAGGCATGGGATTTTCTATGGTTCCAAGTATTGCACTTTCTGCCGTTACATTAAACAATAAACAAATGACAAATGCAGCGGGGCTTCAAAATCTGCTTAAAAATATCGGCGGAGCTATAGGCACATCACTATCGGGTACTATGATTGCAAGATGTTCGCAAATGCACCAGTATTCCCTTGTTGAACATCTAAATGATTTAAATCCCGTTTATCAAGAGCATTTAAGCGCAATGACAGGTGCTTTTAGTCAGTTTACTCATCCTGTTACCGCGCAATATATGGCTCAAAACATGATGTATAATCAGCTTGTACAGCAATCTACATTGTTAGGGTTCGTAGATACGTTCAGAATGTTCTCTGTAGCTGCAGTTGTTATTATTCCTACTGTTTTTCTTTTGAAAAATATTGATTATAAAAAGAATTAAACTGCCATTGCTAAGAACGGGTTTGTTGATTCCATATTGTCAACAACTTGTTCGGAAACTTTCTTGATTTCTTTTGCAGGTTTTGGAATGAAGCCGCCAAGTATTTTGCCTGCACCTTTTGCTGCACCTATTATAGCTCCCTTTATGCCATCTATAAGTCCATCTCTGGCACTGTAATCACCTTCAACTTCATTAGTTCCGGCTTCCGCTGCGCCTAACCCAATTCTTGATACGGCACCTACAGCTGCACCTATTCCTATTATTGCGGCAGTACCCCATCCTAAAGGTCCTGATAGCAATAATACAGCACCGACAATTAAGCCTGTCCCTACATCAAGAGCAACTTCCGTTCCAACTCCTTGATTTTTTCCGTATTTTTCTATTGCTTCTTGTGCTTCTTCTTTACTTATTTCGCCTCTTTCGGCTTGTGCAATAATTTCTTCTATTTTATCTGAGCCATCACAGCCGATTTTTGATAAAAATGGCAGCTTATTTTTTATCCAATTCCAGGATTTACCTACAAATCCCTGCTCTTTTTTTATTTCTTCATATTCTGCTTTTAATTCGTCAACATTTTGTTTAGGTTCAGTTTCGGCTTCCGTATTTTGAGCCTCGAAAAAATCACTCCCGTATGATTTATGAGTTTCATCTTCTAAAATACTGTTATTGTCCGTTTGTTGAAGCTCATCGGGTCTTGTTACATTTCTGCCGAAATAAACATCATTAACACCTATACCATTGCTTACATTTAGACTCATATAAAACCACCCTATACCTTTACATGTTTATAAAAACATTTTGTTAGGGGCAAATTGCTTAAAAAAATTAATTCTTAAAAAAACGTAACAAAAACTTTATATTAGATGTTTTATTTTGTGTGAAAATAGTATCATGATTTTGAGGGAATGGAATTATGCATGATAAAAAAGTAAAATCAATAATTCTTGCGGCAGGAAAGGGCACAAGAATGAAGTCTGCGCTTCCTAAGGTTCTCCATTCCATATTTGATAAACCCCTGCTCGGTTATGTTATTGATGCACTTGATAATTCCGGTTATATTAGTGAAAATTTTGTAATTGTCGGGCATGAGTCGCAAAAAGTTGAAGATTTTGTTAAAAGTAATTATTCAAATGCAAAATGTATATTGCAATCTCCCCAGCTTGGTACAGGTGATGCGGTTGCTAAGGCATTGCCGTATTTAACTGATTTTGACGGTTATGTGGTTGTAGTTTGCGGTGATACTCCGCTTATACAAGCCGATACAATAAAAAGTTTTGTTGATTTCCATGATATTAATGATGCTGATTTAACGGTTATGTCAGCTGTTTTTGATAACCCAAAAAATTACGGAAGAATTGTAAGAGATAAAAATAATAAATTTATCGCAATAGTTGAAGAAAAAGACGCAACACCAAATCAAAAAGCAATTAAAGAGGTTAATGCGGGAATTTATTGTATTAATTGGAAAACGGTATCTGAAGCATTTAATAATCTTAAAAATAATAATGCTCAAGGTGAATATTATTTAACCGATATTGTTAAATGGGCGGTTGAAAATAATTTAAAGGTTCAATCTTATATTTTAGATAATAACGAGGAAATATTCGGGATAAATTCCAAAAGTCAGCTGGCACAGGCAGTTAAAATATTAAACAAAAAATCATTAGACAGGTTAATGGATTTGGGAGTTCAAATAACAGATACGGACAGCACATATATATCCCCCGAAACAACAATTGAAGCCGATACCGTAATATTGCCGAATGTATATATAACAGGCAAAAATCAAATAGGAAAAAACTGCAAAATAGGTCCTTTTTCTCATATAAGAGGCGGGGCGGTAATAGGAAATAACGTCAGAATTGGTAACTTTGTCGAGATTAAAAAATCGGTAATAAAAGACAACACAAATGTATCTCATTTAAGCTATATCGGAGACGCAGAGCTTGGCTCGCACGTTAATATCGGGGCAGGCACAATAACCGCAAATTACAATCCGATAAGTAAAGTAAAAAGTTCAACAATAATAAAAGACGGAGCAAACACGGGTTCAAATTCGGTGCTTGTTGCTCCCGTAACGGTAAATGAAATGGCATCGGTAGGCGCAGGAAGCGTTATAACAAAAGATGTTGAAGCATATTCGCTTGCAGTTACGCGTCCGCCTTTAAAACAAATAACTAATTGGGTAAAAAAGAAAATAGAGCAGCTATCAGGAGGCATAAAATAATGGAATTGGAATTAGCATTTCCGCAAGGGACAAAAACCATAAATCCTACACATGATATTAAATTGTTTGCAGGACGTTCAAATATGCAATTAGCGCAGGAAATTGCGGAGTATTTGGGAACAACGGTTGGTCCTATGATTGTTAAAAACTTCGCGGACGGTGAAATATACGTTCAAGTGCAGGAAAGTATAAGAGGCGATGATGTATTTATAGTTCAGCCCGTTTGCAATCCCGTTAACGAAAATCTAATGGAGCTGTTAATAATAATTGACGCATTTAAGCGTGCAAGTGCTAAATCCATTACCGCTGTAATTCCTTATTACGGATATGCAAGGCAGGACAGAAAAACCTCGGGCAGAGAAGCAATAACCGCTAAACTTGTTGCGGATTTGTTAACTACGGCAGGTGCAGACAGAATTCTTGCAATGGACTTGCATACGGGGCAAATTCAAGGCTTCTTTAACATTCTTGTTGACCATATTTATGCTACTTCCGTTATTGTTGATTATGTTAAAAAATTGAATATTCCTACGGATGACTTGGTTATTGTAAGCCCCGATATGGGCGGTGTAACCCGTTCAAGGTATTTTGCAAAACAAATGAACTGTCCTATGGCAATTATAGATAAAAGAAGAAATCGTCATAATGAGGCAATTGCAGTTAATAT
>CANPYB010000029.1 GCA_947587605.1 Candidatus Gastranaerophilales bacterium | reverse complement strand
CTTGTTAAGAGATATAACCGTCAGCGGTTCTGCATCAGACGGTGCAGGTTTTGGTACGGCAGGCAGTTTCTTATGGAAATTGGCAAGTATGATATCACCCAGCTCATTTATGTCTACAATGGGCGGCGGAACAGCACTTAATATTCCCGGTACTTCATACTGGGCTCCGTCAAATTCTACAAGTGCTTCGAATTCTGCATTTGGTATCGGTTCATTATCTCAATATTCGGGATTTACGGGCGGTGCAAGTCCTATAGTCCAAGGGTTCGGAACTACTTCCTCTGATATCGGAGCAGTAACGGGCGGTGCTTCGTCTTTAACCTCCGTATCGGAAATTGCAGGTTCTACCGCAATGAATGCTTTAACCTACACGGCAGGTTTAGCTTCAGGCTTCGGGTTCGGTGACAGTTTCTTATTACCTGCGGCCGGTATTGTGTCAGGGTTTGGCGGTATCTTGCAGGCAATGTCACCTTATCTGGGCTCATTCGGACTTGGTACAACTTTAGTCGGAAACTTATTACAAGGCTGTTCAAGCGCACCTCTTGCAGCTTATCAAAAGGTTACAAGCAGTATTTTAAATAATGCGGATACTATCTTGGAAAATAAAGTTAAAAACATAGAAACTGTTTGTAAAATGTTAGATGCACAAAATGATGTCGTTAAAAAGATGTTAAAAGAAGATATTGACGGCATGAAAGATAAACTTCAAAACCTTGCTTAATTAATTTTCCTTTTCTTATTTACTCAGCCCTCTTATGAGGGCTTTATTAGTTATATAATATAAATATGGGTAAAGTTATAAATAAGAGTTTTTATAAAGATAATACGCTTGAAACGGCAAAAAACCTGCTCGGAATGATTTTATGCAGAAGATTAGAAAACGGAAAAATTTTTAGAGGGAAAATTGTTGAAACTGAAGCCTATACTCAAGAGGAGCCCTCGTGTCATGCTTATCGAGGTTTAACTAAGCGCAATTCTCCGATGTTTGAATTGGGCGGAATATCTTATGTTTATTTTACTTACGGCATGCACTACTGTTTAAATATTGTAACAGAACGAAAAGGCTACGGTGCAGCGGTTTTAATTCGTGCGCTTGAACCCTTAAATGATTATTGCCTAAATACGAACGGACCGGCGAAATTATGCAAAGCATTAAATATTGATAAAAATTTAAACGGAATAAATATCTGTTCAAATAAATCGCCTTTATGGATTGAATACGGTGAAACACCGAATAATGAAAATATAATAACAACAACGAGGATTGGAATAAAACAAGCTGCCGAACTTAAATGGAGATTTTATATAAAAAGCAGTAAATTTGTATCAAAACCTTAATTTAAAGCCAGTTTATATACTTTATTTTTATTTATTCCGTATAATTTAGAGATAATTATTGAAATATCTTTAGCGGAATAATTTTCTTCTTTAAGCAGTTTAATTTTCTCTTTTATTTCATCATCATTTTGAACATTATTATGCTCAAATACCATTACTGCTATTTCGCCTTTTAAAGGATTTTTTTGATAGTACTCAATAATACTTTGAACCGAATTTATTTTTACTTCTTCAAAAACTTTTGTTAATTCTCTTGCAACTGCAATTTTTATATCAGCGCCGTAATTGAGCGATAAATTTTCAAGAGTTGATATTAAACGATTTGGGGATTCATAAAAAATACAATTTGTATGCTTAAACTTATTTAATATTTCAATCTGTTGTTTTTGATTTCTCGGAATAAATCCGATAAAAGCAAATTCTTCATTTTCTCTAGGCAGCATACTTAAGAATGCAGTTATGGCACAAGCCCCCGGAATGGAAGTAATTGTAATATTATTTTTATGCAATTCTTTTATTAATACGCTTCCGGGATCAGATATTAAAGGAGTTCCCGCATCCGACACAAGTGCAATTTTTTTCCCTTGAGCCAATAAATTTAATATTTTTTCACTGCGTTCTTTTTCATTGAATTTATGACAATCAAACAGTTTAGCCGTTATTCCGTATTTTTGCGCAAGGATTTTTGTAACTCTTGTATCTTCGCAGGCAATACAATCAACATTCTTAAGAGTTTCAATTGCCCTTAATGTAATATCCGCAAGATTTCCGATTGGAGTTGCAACAATGTAAAATTCACCAGGCATTACTTATTAAGCCTGCCTTTTATCGGATTTGTTGTCATATTTAAAAATGTTTTATTTAACCCTGTCACATCTAATAACTTATTTACATCGGAATTAACATTTTGTATTGATAATGTTTTATTGTTTAATAATGCTAATTTTTGCAAGTTTAAAAGAGTTTTTATTGCTTTTAAATCAATATTTTCAGTAGTAGAAAAATCAATTACAATACTGTTTGCTTTTTCAAAATCAATATTTTTAATATTTTTAAAAACTTCCGAGGCATTTAAAACTTGCATAAAATATTATTCATCCGTTTGTTGCATAAAAATATATTAATATTTTATTCAAAATAATGCAACATGTAATCTAAAATGTTAATATTTAATCCCAGTCATATCTTGACCAGTCAGAATAATTGTTATCGGTTTGATATGAATAAACTTTTTGATGATTAGCATCAAAATTTGTTACGGCAACTCTATCACTGCGATTAACGATTCCATGACCCAGCGAATGACTTGAAGTTTCACCCAAAAATTCACTTTTAATATAACCTATAGTATTTCCGTTACTGTCTAATTGTTGAAGTTCCATTGAAGAAGAGCCAAACCCTTCTCCTGATATTAATCTGTCTCGGGCTCCGCTATCATATACTCTTTCTAATACACCCTGCGGATTTGGATTTTGTCTGTAATCAAATACCTCCTTAGTTACGCAATCACCTTCTTGTCTTACTCTTGAATGTGGAGGATATCCGCAGTTTGAATCTTTAGAAACAGGCATACTTGTTGTACGTTCTTCATAAATAATTTTTCCGTCTTTAAAATATCTGCTTTGGCTTCCCATACCCATATCTGTCGTTTTTATCACACTCAAATCGGCACCATATTCTTGATTTCCACCTTTTGTTACGGTTGTTGTATATCTCGTACCAAGAGACTGATTAGAGTTTTTAATTGTGATTTTTTCTTTATCAAAAGTTGTTTCTGATAAAACGCGATCATAATTATTTTTTACTGATACATTAGTTAAATTATTATTTGCATCATAATTATATATCTTTTCTTTTATTTGAGTATGATCTGAAAAAAACTTAGAACTTACAGGTTTACCGTTTTTGAAGTCAGAGACAATATCTTCATAATTTTTTCTTATGAAAGCTTTTTTCAATTTTGAGTTTTCTTTTATAATATGACCGTATTTAGTTTTAATAAACTCAATAATATTTCCGTCATTTTGCGTAGTAATTTTAGTTAAATTTCCAAGAGCATCATAAGAATATGTTTTGGATAAATTTTTTGTTCCCTGTCTTGCGCTTGATTGTATAACACCATCTTTATACGTTAACTGTACTAAATCGCCGTTTTTTAATGTATCATTAATTATACCCGTGAATAAATTTCCTCTTTTATCTTTTGCAATACCTGATTCAAACTTAATATTTGCAAGTTTTTGAGGAAGTTTACCTTTTTTAACATTTGCGGCAATTACTATACCTGCTGCCCCAATAGCGGCAAGTGAAGCTAGTGCAATAACTAACTTTTTCTTTTGATCTTGTGTCTTTTGTCCTGTTTTAATATCGGCTTTTTGTGCCTTGATATTATTATTTTTATATTCCGCAATTATATTTTTATTTTTTCCGATTTTCATTTTTCAACCTCTTTATTATTAAAACTTAAGAAGTTAAAAAAATTTGCTATTAATACTTAGTATTTTTACAAATATTAAAAATTTAACCTGCTTTTCTGATTTTTTGAGGTAATTCATTATAAGAATTTACGCTAAGCTCTTGAGGGATAGTTACAACAGAGTTTTTAAAACTGCCCGTAACCTTGTAATTCATTGACGGCAGTACATCTTGACGCATGTTGTTTTTATTGCGCAAAGTTGAATTATATGTATTAACGGTCTTTTTATTTAATTTTTTAGGAGTTTGAAGATTATTATTTTTCTTTTTCGGCTTAAATAAAGCTATAAGTGCAAAAATAAATAATAAAGAAAACAGAGTATATTTATTGAATGAATTATTTTGTAAATCCGCTTTGGTTAAAGTTCCGTCATAAAGTGAATTTACATATATTTGAGAATTTTCAATATTTTTTCCTTGAATGGTAATTGCGGTATTATAAGCATTTTTCTTTTGGACAATAACATTATTTAAGTCTGAATTTGAATCATAAGATATTTCAATTGCGTCAGAAGGTACGGCAGAGTTAACAATAAATGCCAATGAATTTATATCTTTAGTAATTTCGCTTATTTTTACGATTTTATCCGAATTAAGTATAATGTTATAACCGTTATTTTCGGCTTGTTTTATGTCAACGGAAGATATTACGTTAAAATCAGCGTGAGAAGATAAAGCCGAAATAATAAAAACGGCATAAAAAACAAATAATTTTAATACAAAACTAAACTTAATCCTCAAATTCATTACATCTCCGACGATTACTTATACCCTTGTAAATGTATTTTAAATTTTTTTATAAATAAAAACATCAATCCGGCGGTTTATAAAATTATCTAAATCTAAAGATTAATATCCTTGCAATAAGATTGAAAAAATAATACTATAATTAAGTAATAATTCTGCAAGGGGTAAGCATGTTAGAGTTTCTTTTTAAAAAAGCACCGAAAGAAAATAAATCGGAAAAAATTAAAAATTATTATAAAAAAGTAAAAGAATTATATGCTAAAGAACAAATATCACATGAACGGCAAAAAGAGCTGGGTGATTTAATTGAAAAATACGGATATTTGCCCTATTCGCAGTCAAAAGCGCTGGAAGAATTAAACAGTGCCGAAACGATATTCTGTCTTGAAAAAAAACTTGAATTAAATGAAACATATAAAAATAACGAGCTTAATTTTGAAGAAAATTTAATTAGTGCCGTAAAAAGAGCGGGATACACTGATGCTGATTGGATAAAAAGAGAACAGCATGATATAAAATTAATCAATTTAGCAGGGTTAGGCAATGGCGCGGAAGATTTAAGCCCCGCAAAATTTATTGATTGGTTAAAACAAATAGTCATTTTGCCCGCAGGTAATTTATCCCAAGGAGTTATGGCTACAACAATATATTTAGTACCGTTTCATCCCAGAGATTTCGGCAATGCCTATTTAACTTCAAGTGCGGAAGAAGTCAGCGATAGACTTGCCAATAAAGAATTAAAACAAAACGGAATAACCCCGAAAGAGCAAATAAAATTATTTATTACTCTGGCTCAATTAGCGGGACACCCTGTAATATATGACGTATTCCCGCAAAACGGCAGGTACTCGAAAACCGTTATGGTTCATCCGGAACTTGCAAGGTGGATTGATGTTAAGTTCTTAACCGAAGAAATATCTAAGTCATTAAATTTCGCGGCCATAAAACTTTCAAAAGAATTTGATGAGGATGACGTAACAATCGTAAGAAATATATACAAATCAACATTAAAAAGCGGTTCCATAGATTTAACTCCCGAATTTAAACCGATATATGACAGGTTTAATGAGGAGCTTGAGCAAAAGAAAAAAGAGCTTTCAAATTTTATGACCCTTAAAGGAGAACAAAAGAAACTTCAAAAACGGGTAAAAGATATAATAGCTAAAATAGAGGGAGTTAATCCTAAAAAAATAAAAAAAGATACGGATATTACAAAGCGCGGAGAGATTATAAATGCGCTTATAGAGGAGGGGTTATGGACTTTGCCGGACGGGGCGTGGTGTTCAAGCGGGATACCCATATTTGAAAAAATGTCAGAGGGCGGAGCATATCCTATATTTACTCACTATAATGCCAAAGGTCATGATGTGACAAAGTTTGCAGATTCCGATTGCCAGACTCCTTATTATTTTGTTTACCTTGAAAACGGTGAATACAACCTAAGTGCCGTTAATTTTTACTTGAAATATCTGCAGGATTTACAGGAAGATTATAATTTTGACGGGTTTAGAATGACTCATTCGGATTTTGTTGTGGATGAAATGAGCGAAAAAGATTTAAGACCCATAAGTTATCGTGCACCGAGAATGGTATTAACAAAAGCAAATGAAATATTAAAATCAAAAGTTCCCTATTTTGCTTCCATGGCGGAATACCGTTTATGGGGCTCATATTTAAAAGAATATCATCAGAATATGAAATTTGATATTCTTTGGGGTAATGATACAAAAACCGATTATGAAAAAATCCCCTCGGAAGTTATTGCAAATAACCGTGAGCTTCAAGAATATAACGGCGAAATATATAAAAATTCGCTCTTATCAATATTAAAAACGTACAATAACCAAGACGGAGAATTCAGAACCGTTAACAGATATATCGGTTTAATGGATTTTGATGAGGCAATATTTAAGTGGTTTAAATTTAAGTTTCTGCCTGCGGGAAAACTTGCTCAGCGCCCGTGCTTATATGTTGACGGGGATGAATCTTTCTCAAAAGACGGGATTGAAGCAACAATACAGGAGGAAGTTTCTTTAATCCGCGAAAGAAATGATGAATTTTACGATAAATTCGATGCAATAAGAAGATTTGCAATAAATAATGATTTAACCTTAAACGGAGAAGCTCAAATAATTAATCAGCAGAAAAACGGATTTGTCAGTTGGATGATTTCAAAAGAAACCGTAAAAGAATCTTTAATTATTTCGGCGAATTATCTGCCGAGAGAAGAAAAAGTATTAAAACAAAATTCTGACGGGACTATGGAATACACAATAAAAAACAATAATCCCGTAGAAAATAAAAAAATAGAAATTCCTGCGGATTATGAACTTGAATGCGAATATATCTATGAGGCGGATAAAAAAGATTTTATTCCGCACTACTGTGGAAAGGGTATTAAAACAATAGAAATAGAAAAACTTGAGCCCTCGGAATTTAAAATATATAAAATTAAAAGATAAAAATGGATATAAATGGTTTAACGCTTAAAGAAAAAATATCGCAAATGTTTATTGTCGGATTTAACGGCAAAAATTTTGAGTCTGACAGATTTTTTATGACACTTTTAAATTTAAAATTAGGCGGTGTTATATTTTTTACTCAAAATATAGAAAGTGAAAAACAATTTAAGGAATTAATAATAAATCTTTCAAAAACTGCCAAAATTCCGATGTTTTACTCAATTGATCAAGAAGGAGGCAGAGTAGAAAGAACAGAAAAAATCCATAACGGAAAAAAATATTTGAGCGCGAAGAGTGCATTTGAAATGGGATTAACATTTTTGCAGGACCAAACAAAAGAAATAGCGCTTGAACTTAAAAATTACGGAATAAACATGAACTTTGCGCCTGTTGCGGATGTTAATACAAACGAGTTTAATCCGATAATAGGAGAAAGGGCCTATTCAAATAAAACAGAAGAAGTAATATCGGCGATAAAAGTTGTAATAAAAGAGTATGAAAAATACGGAATAATAACAGTCGGAAAACATTTTCCGGGGCACGGCGCTGCGAGTGCCGATTCGCATAAAACTATGCCTATAATTGATTTACCCGAAACAGAGTTAAAAGAAAAACATATAAAACCTTTTGAAGAAGCAATAAAATTAAATATTCCCGCAATAATGGCTGCCCATGTTTTATATCCTGATTTAGACAGTGAATATCCCGCTTCAATATCATCAAAAATACTAAACGGAATACTGCGAAATGAATTAAAATATAAAGGATTAATCATTACTGATGATATGGAAATGAACGGAATAAAAAATTATACTGCTTATGAAGCCTGTATAACCGCTATTAATGCGGGTGTTAATATGTTTATTTTCAGAAGCGCAAATAATAATATAATAAAGTTGATTGAAGAACTTGAAACGGCAGTAAAAAATAATATTATTTCGGAAGAAAAAATTAACGGCTCAGTAAATAAAATCATAGAATTAAAATGCCGATATGGAATTATCAATTAAGGTATAAACAATAATAATAATTTCCTTTATTTTTCTAAAAAAGGAGGGATTATGAGGAAAGTTATTATAAGTTTATTTGTACTTTTAACATTTATAAACACGGTAAAAGCCGCACAAAATTTGGAATTATCGGATATCATAAAACAGGCAAGAGAAAATGCAATGCCGCAAAATCAACAAGCTGATATGCAAAAAGCAATACAGCCCGTAAAAAATGAAATAAGCGAAAAAACAACCTGCGAGCAAAATGCAGCAGAGAAAATAAATCCTGCCGAAGTATTGGGAACTCCTGCTTTAAAGCAATAATTAATGCTTTTGGGGCTTATCATACATATTTAAAAATTGTTCAAGACACCATACAAGCCATTTTTGATCTCCGGTTAAATTATCCGTGCAATCGGGGATAAATTCAGGTCTTGAAACTTTATAATTTTTCAGCCATTGCTCGGTAGCTCTGGGCAGGGGAATTTTTTCGGGGATTTCCAATTCGGGATATCTTAGTTTAAAAAGTTCTCTAAGCATATATTTAGGTTCACCGTTTCTTATTCTTTTTAAATCTAAAGGTTTATCTAAACGCATAAATGAGTAAGGTTCAAGATGTTTGATATTTTCTTTTTCAAACACATGAAGAAACGAAGTATCAGATTCAACAGCCATATGTTCATTGATAAATCTAATGAAGTCGAATTTGTTAATACTATGCCTATATTTTTCAAAGACACCACACGTGTTAACCGGTTTTTTAAGCACTAAGAACGGATTGACGAACGTATAAAAATTTACAAACTCATCAAAATCCCTATCTTTTGAAAGTATTTTATCCAGACCTCCAAAAGCCATATCCGCCCCATCACCAAGAATAATTAACTCAATTCCTTGTTTTTTTACATGTTTTATTGCTTTCACCAGTTGAACTTCTATTGAATGGAAAGGTTCTCCGTCATATTCCAATATCTCGGGAGTAAGGTTTTCAAAATCACTCCAATACATTTCAATTATTTCATGTTTTAAATTGTATTTATCAGCATATATTTTTGCTTGTTCGGTTTCATCTGTTGCACCGTCAGCTATACATTTAAACGTATATGCACGAGTTCCCGCGGGTAAATAGGAAGCTAAAATTGCACTGTCTATCCCGCTTGAAAGAAATATTGCCGTTTTATTCGGAATATAATTCTCTTTTATTTTTCTTTTTATAATTCTTTCTATATCTTCAACAGTTTCAACAAGTTCTTTTTCTATGTTGTTTTGAGGTTTTATTGATTTATGATATACGTCTTTGAAAAAATCTATATCATCTCTTTCTATAAATCTGAAAGCAAGATAATGACTCATGCAAAATTCTTTATCAATTATTCTCATCCGTAACCTTCTGTTTTAATCAGTTTTAAATTTTTTTAATATCTTTATACTAAAAAAAATATACCATAAAATATGCAAATTTGCACTATAAAAAACAGTGTAAAAAACAGGTGTATAAATACCGATTATTTACACATAACATATTAATGAGGTGTGTAAAATGTTTAAAGTTGAAAAAATTGAAATGATTAATAAAACTTTTAGACTGCCGCTAAAATTAGTGCAAAAATTGCAAATTGTAGCACAAAATAAAGGTGTTTCGCTTAATAATTTAGTTCAGCAATGCTGTGAATATGCACTTAATCATTTGGATAAAAATTAATACTTAATATTGCTTATTATTGATAAAACGGTTACTATAGATATATATGTGCCGGAGAATAAAAAGTGTTTAATTTTAAGTTTCATTTGGAAAAAGATAAAAAAATAATAAAACTTTATACGGCAGCAAAAGTAATTACAACAATACTTGTTATTTTCGCAATATTATTTGTAAGTTATATATTGGAAACCGAATATTTATCCGCCGAAAATTATATGCAGCAGGGTGTAATGCAGACTGCTTCAAACTTGCGCGGACGTATAGCAAATTCAACAAACGAAATGCGTGTTTTGGCTGCTAAATTAACTACGGAATGCCATAATTACAATGAAGCGGAAATAATAAATTTTTTCGAGCATCATATTAATGATTATGATTATCATCTTCTGGCATTTGCATATCCGAGCGGTCATACAATAAGATATAAAAAGCAGTCGGGCAGATTAACGGATACTAATCATGCCAATGACGAAAAATTTAAAAAAGCTATTTCGGGTGAATTACTTTTTGACACAATAAAAACTGCTAATGATACACAGCTTGGCTATGTAAATCAATTCGGAGTCCCTGTTTATAATTCTAATCATAAAATTATAGGTGTAATTGCTTCGCAGGTTTATGCCAATACATATATAAAAATCTTAGGATTAAATAATTATAATCAAAAAGGCTATTCATATATAATCGATTTTAACGGTAACTTTATATTAAAACCCGAGCGTGATAAAGATACTGCGGTTAATTTCTTCGACAGGAATATAAAATTAATAAATACATCAAAAGCAAAAATACTTGAGCAAATACAAACAACAGGTAATAATACATTTTTATTTGAACAAAATAAAACAAGGTATATAGCTGCCTTTGCTAAGATAGATAACCAGGATAAATATGTATTAACAATTGTACCTCTGCAGGTATTAATGCTTCATATAGGAAATTTGCTACTTGGTATAACGGCTATTGTCATTTTGTTTACAATTATGCTGATATTATTAACTTATTACAGTAACAAACAGCTTAAGAAAAATGAAGAATTAATATATAAAATTGCATTTACAGATTCGGTTACGGAAGATGGAAATAAAAGCAAATTTATTTTAGATGCTCAAAATATTTTATTAAATAATCATAATAATAATTATGCGATGATTGCAGTTGATATAACAAGATTTAAAGCAATAAATGAATTATTCGGGTTTGAGCGCGCCAATACCATTTTAAAGGATTTTTTTGAAATCATAAAACAAAACATAAATTCAAACAGCCTTTGTGTAAGAGATTTTAATGCTTCATTCTTAGTGCTTTATGAATATAAAAATCAAGAGGAGATAGTAAACGATTTTATCGCAAAAATAAATCAGCAAATATCAAAATATAATGAAAATAAAATGAAAAAAGTATCCTCCGAGGACAAAGATATTATTATTAATGCAAAAATTAACCTTTCATACGGTATATATACATTAGAAAATAAAGATATTTCGGTAAATGAAATGTGCGAAAAAGCCTATATTGCACAAAGAAAAATTAAAGGCGATGTTATACATTCTTATAAATTTTACGATGAAACAATAAGAAACGAATTATTACAGGATAAATCCATAGAAGATGAAATGTATAAGGCGTTAAATAACAAAGAATTTAAAATGTATCTTCAGCCAAAAGTTGATTTAACTACAAAAGAATTATACGGTGCGGAAGCACTTGTAAGGTGGATACATTCCGATAAAGGTTTAATTCCGCCAATGAATTTTATCCCGTTATTTGAGCGCAACGGCTTTGTTATAGAGGTGGACAGATGTATCTGGAAACAGGCATGCGAGTATTTGGAAGCACGAAAAAACGAGGGTAAAAAATTATTTCCTATTTCCGTTAATGTATCAAGACTTCACATGCACAATGATTTATTTATTGAAGAATTAATAATGCTTACCAAAAAACATAATATAGAACCTAAGTATTTGGAATTGGAGTTAACCGAAAGTGCTTGTTACAACAATGAACAAAGGTTTAAAGAAGTAACCGAGAAATTAAAAGAAGCGGGGTTTACCATTTCAATGGATGATTTCGGCACGGGATATTCATCATTAAATATGTTAAGACATTTAAGCGTAGATATATTAAAGCTGGATATGGGCTTTATTAAAGATACAATTAATGATAAAAGAGGTCAGATAGTAATAAATAATATAATAACAATGGCAAATCAGCTGAATATGATAACAGTAGCTGAGGGGATAGAACGCGAGGAGCAGGCTGAATTTTTGAGAAACGCAGGCTGTAAAATAGCGCAAGGCTACTTATACGGAAAACCAATGCCCAAAGATGAATTCACACTAAATTGTGCGGATAAATTATTTATTTAAAATATTTTTAATTGTATCGCCAAGCAAGGCAGGGTTTTTGCAAACCGTAACTCCCGCATTCGTTAATGCTTGCATTTTGCTTAATGCTGTACCTTTTTCGCCCGAAATTATAGCTCCTGCGTGTCCCATGCGTTTGCCCGCAGGGGCGCTTAAGCCTGCAATAAAACTTACAACAGGCTTTGTAACATAATTTTTAATAAATTCCGCAGCTTCTTCTTCGGCGCATCCGCCGATTTCGCCTATCATGCAAATTGCTTGTGTCTGCTCATCTTTTTCAAATGCTTCAAGAACATCAATAAAACTTGTACCTATCACAGGGTCGCCGCCGATACCTATGCAGGCAGACTGCCCTAATCCAAGTTTTGTCAGCTGATAAACCGCTTCATAAGTTAATGTACCGCTCCTTGATATAACTCCGACAGAACCTTTTTTATGGATATCAGAGGGCATAATACCTATTTTACATTCCTCGGGTACTATCAACCCGGGGCAATTAGGGCCTATAAGCCTTGCTCCGTTTGATTTAACTGTGGATTTAGCATTCAGCATATCATAAACGGGAATTCCCTCTGTTATACAGACAATTAATTTTATTCCCGCCTCTGCCGCTTCTATAATTGCATTTGAAGCAAATCTTGCGGGAACAAATATCATACTTGCGTCGGGGTTTACCTCTTTTACGGCTTCTTTAACGGTATTAAAAACATTTACCCCGAGAATTTGCTGTCCGCCTTTATTCGGAGTTACGCCCCCGACTAATTTTGTGCCGTACTTTTGGCAGCTTTGGGCATGAAATGAACCCTCTTTGCCCGTAATTCCCTGCACTATTAATTTTGTATCTTTATTAATATATATAGACATTATATTTTTTTAATTACCTCAATTGCTTCATTTAAGTCATTAACAACAGTAAATTTCAATCCCGAATGATTAAGAATATCGGCGCCTTCTTGTTTATTTGTACCCTCCATTCTGACAATAACGGGGATATTTATGTTAAGAGATTGAATTGCGTTTTTAACTCCCTGCGCAAGGAAGTCACAGCGCAATATTCCGCCGAATATGTTAATAAAAACAGCTTCAAGATTTTTATCCGATATTAAAAGTTTAAACGCTTTTTCTATTTTTTCACTGCTTGCCCCGCCCCCGACATCAAGGAAATTTGCGGCATTTTTACCTGCAAGTCTGATTATATCCATAGTAGCCATGGCAAGCCCTGCCCCGTTTACCATACAGCCGATTGTGCCGTCTAATTTTATATAATTTAGTCCGTCTTTCTGAGCCTGCAATTCATAAGGGTTTTCCTCGGCTTCATCTTTTAATGCCAAAATATCATCGTGCCTAAAAAGTGCATTATCATCAAAGTTAATTTTTGCGTCAAGTGCAATCACTTCACCTTGTTTCGTTACAACTAAGGGGTTAATCTCAACCAGCAGTGCGTCTTTTTCTTTTGCAAGAGTGTATAAAGAGTTTATAATATTAATTATCTGCCCGTTAATACTATCATTGAACCCTATTTTTTTAACGGTTTCCAGAGGGTTAAAATTATCTTTTATAAGTTCCGTATAAATTTTTTCGGGCGAAGTTTTTGCAGTTTCTTCAATATCCATACCGCCGTTTGAGGAAATTATCAGCGAAATTGCTTCATTAGCACGGTCAAAAGTTAAACTTAAATAAAGCTCCTTATCAATATCAACAGCCTGCTCAATTAATATTTTATTGACTTTTTTAGCTCCTGCCTGCGAGGATACAAGCTCCATACCAAGTATTTCATCGGCATATTTCAGGGCATTTTGATAATCTTTTGCTATTTTTACTCCGCCCGCTTTGCCTCTGGCACCCGAGTGCACCTGCGCTTTAATTACACAGGGAACGCTGAAATTTTTAATAATTTGCTCTATATCTTCTTTTTTTTCGCATAAAACAGACTCGGGAACTTTAATTCCATACTGCTTAAATAATTCTTTCGCTTGATATTCGTGTATTTTCATTCTGTTTTTTCTTCTCTTAAATATACCGTCAATATTGCACACATAGTCCAAAAGATAAATTGAATTTGAGGTCTAAAGTAAACCGTATCAAATAATCCATGCACCATAACCGCTATAATTCCTATTAATGCGGAAAATATTATTATTTTTTGGTTTCCATCAATGCCGCTTTGCAGTTTTTTTATACCGCTATAAATTAAAGAACCGAGAAAAGCAATATAAGCAATAAGCGCAAATATACCGCTTTCAACAGCCAGTTCCAAAAATACGCAGTAACAGCTTAACGCGTCAAAACCCGAGAGCATATAAAGCCCGTATATTTCTCTGAATACTTTATTGCCCACGCCTATTCCGCATATCGGATTATCCAAAAACATCTGCCAGCTTGAATGATAAACATTTAATCTGAATGACGTTGAAGAATCGCCTCTCATAATAAATATAGACATTAATCGTTTTAAAATTCCGTGATTTAAAAAGATAAAAGCGGCTGCAGCCGTTAATAAAACGGGTATAAATTTTTTAATTTTATCGAATGTAATTACAATAACACCCAAAATCATTGTAAATAAGGCGAGATAAGCGCCTCTGCAGCCTGTTAAAAAGATGACATAAGCAGTTAAAAGCGAACAAATTGACCATATAATAGTATTTACTGTTTT
>CANPYB010000028.1 GCA_947587605.1 Candidatus Gastranaerophilales bacterium | reverse complement strand
TTATGCTTCGCACAAAAGATTTTAGGGTATATTATACCGATAAAAAATTGCAAAATGAAACAAATTCTGAAATAACGATGATAAAAACCGTAAAAGAGTTATTTAATAAAATTTATAAAGAGGGTATTATTTATCGTTCAAGCGGAGTGCTTGCTTTTTCGCTTGAAGATTGCAGTATTAATCAGCTCGGATTATTTAAAAGTCAAAATGATGAAAGACCTCAAAAAATAGCTTTTTTATTGGATAAAATAGAAAATAAATACGGACAAGGCTCTATTATGACGGGTGATACCGCATTAAAGTCAATAAGAGAAAAACATAAAAGAGAAATGAAATTCCGCTCGTTATAAGATACTTATATAGCATTGTTAATCTTTATTTCTTCCCACTGCGGAACGACATAAAAATCTTTATAATTACCGGAATTTTTGTCAAAAAAGTTTTCAATAGTCTTTTGGTTTTTAATTACTTCAATATCATTGTATGAAATTTGTTTTGCTTCATTCAAAAAATGAGCTAAATATTTTATTTTTTGAGGATTAAGCCCCATGTATCTTACGGCAGCTATATCCGCAGCCAATAAATCTTCTGCGGCTATTAAAGTATTTGCATTTTTAGAGGTGGGACAAAACGGCCCCTGACCCTCACCCGCAATAATACCGTCAATAACAGTAAAATATCTGCGGTCTTTTTTCTGAAGTGCTTGATACAGGTCAACTACCATTCTCCAGATAGTATCATTGCCGGGCCAAGCTCCGCGATGAGTTACTTTCGCAGTTTTGGAAGCCTCGTAAGCCTCTTTAGACGGATATTCATCTCCTTTTATCGCAGGATATCCGTCTTGCCAATGGACAAGCTGATTTTTTTTACTTATGCTTCCCACAAGTCCTTTAAGGTTTAATGTTGCACCTACTTTTTGATGTGTTTTCAGTTTAGGAACTGAAATATAAACATCTGCGTCATATAAACTTTTTGCAAATGTATAAAGCTGTGTTTCGCCCGTATGTGATGCAATTGTTTCTTCTCTTTCGTTAAATACTCCGTGAAATCTGGTTGAATCAATGCCGTACAGCATACTTTCTTTGCCGAGGTTAATTTCTACCGTGCCTTGCGGATCTCCGCTTTGTGCAACCATGAGGTTCTTTTTTCCGTAATTTTTTAAATCATCGCATACAAGCGGTCTTAAATCTAAAATTTTTACTTTTACATTATCGTATTTATTTTCTAATTTTCTGATTTGAGTAAAATCCATAAGCTCGTTAAAATCAGCATCAATCGAGGGATTATCGCCGATAATAATCTCTCCTGCCCCCCCCCGCGAGGTTAGAGCCTTTGCAGCATAATCCGCAACAGCTTCAATAACGGCAGGATGAGTTATTACACTGTATAAATTATCTTTATGCGGACAAGATTCTCTCCAGCGTGATGCTACCCAATTCGGTTTTATAAAAACTTTATCGCCGGGTTTGATTATCTTTGAAAGAGGATTGTCGGAATTATATCCGAGGTCTGCAAAACATTTTTCTAAAGCCGCTTTTACCGTATCTAATCTGTAATTGTCAGCATCTTCTATTCCGACTTTATACATTATTATCTCCTCCATAATTATCAAGAATGTTCATGAATTTTTCCAGCGCCCATACCATCCATTTTTGGTCGCCTGTCATATCATCGGTGCAATGAGGCAGAAATTCGGCTCTTTTCGGACCTTCCCAATCGGACATCCATTCATTCATCGGTCGGGGCATAGGAATTTTTGGTTTCATTTCTTCATTAGGATACAATCTTTTAAATATTTCACGTATTAAATATTTTGTATCATTATTTCTAATTCTTTTATAATCAATTTTATCAATCCATTCGGTTTGAGAATACGGCCCCGCAAAGTCAATGCCTGCTGCTTCGCACGCATTTTGATATGTTCCTAACGCTTCTTGACGAAAATATTTATTTATAAACTCATGACCGTCAATATGACCGTTGTGTTCATATTCAGTGAAAGGTTCAAAAATCATTACGGGCTTTTTTAAAACTCGATATGGCATTATGTAAGTATATCTTTCGATGAACTCTCCCGCAAGCCAGTCTTTTGCAAGTAATCCGTTCATTCCGCCATATATTATATCGGCATTTTCCCCGAATATTATACGTTTATATCCGTCTGCTTTGGCTTTAAGGGCTGCTTTGTATATTTGAACTTCAATGGAATGTATAGGCGCACCTTTATGCTTCATTAAAATCGGTGCGTATTTTTCAAAATCTTCCCAATACATTTGCACGGTTTCGTGTTTTAATCCGCATTCGTTTGCATATTTAGCAGCTTGCGGTACTTCGTTTGTTACTTCTTTTCCCGCTACTATACATCTGAATGTATAAGTTTGAGAATTCTTAGGCATCATCTTTGCCAATATAGCAGAATCTATACCTCCGGATAGTGCAAGTGCGGCTTTACCGTCTTTGGTTAATTCTTTTATTTGAGAACGAAGTGCATTTTCTAAATCAAAGCTGTTTTTTACTTTAATTCTTGGAAAATCAATATCGGTATACTTAACGGGAAGTTCATTTATAAATCTTATATTTTTACCTGTTATATATCGGTACATTAAATATGAGGAGGCACAATAATCTTTGTTTATCATATTGCTTTCTCCCTAACATATTTGTTAAAAAAGGACAGCAATAATCCGTCAGTTGATTTTTCTTCGTTCCCCCCCCCCGCGGAATTTTTTGACTTTTTCTTCAATCATATTTAAAACACTCTCACCGACACTTTTTTAAGTTTATAAATCTTTATCCATGATTACAAAAATATTAATGTATGTCAATGAACTGTAACCGTTTTTGCTTGTGGAAACAAGATTATTTATGTGGTATAAATTTGTTGTGAGAGTTATGTGCGCAAAACAGGTAAAAAAATATTTAACCATAAGCATTCTGCTGAGTATTGTTTGGCAGTTTAATTATGTATTTGCGCAGGAAGTTATAAGGCTTGAGCCCACCGAAAAAAATGAGCTTAAATTAAATCATGTCAATGAAATAAAAAATAAAAATCTGGTATTAAGCAACCGTGAAGAAGTAGAAGAATTAATCAGAGCTCAAAAAGAGGAAGAAATAAAAGATATAGAGCTTTTATGGCGTGCTACTATTGATAATAATACTTTGATAAAGTTTACGATGAATAAACTAAATACACCCGAATCACAACGCCGTTTGCATTCTTCAATAATGGCAAAGAGCTTATCATCATTAATATACGGAGCAAGTTTCATCCCGATGTTTACGGGTTCAAATGCAATGCTTCAATCAGCTTCATTTTCGGCAGGGCGGCTTGCCAATAACTTTTTAAATAAAGAAAGTGCAGCAGGACAGGCGCCTCCGATAACCGATACGGAATTAATCCAGCTTGCCGGAACTATTGAGGAGCTGCAGGAAAAAATTATATCTTCTTATTATCAGTATAAAGGGGCATTAAATAAGTTAAAAGATACACGTTCAAGAATAATTCTTTATAATAAAAATTATTCGGAGGCTCTGAAAAAAAATGAGTTATCGGAACTTGTCATATCCTCTGCACTATATGAAGAAATGCAATTGCAGGAATTTAAACAGGAGCAGGAAGCAAAAAAATACTATCTGGCACTTGAGCGTCTTGCAGGTAAAAAGGCTGTCGACAGTTTGATATTGTCGCAATACGCTATGAAAAATCAATTAATTAATACGGAAAAAATAAATAAAAAATGAAAAAATCCATATATACATTAGTAATATTGACAGTTATATCACAAATGGCACAGGCTCAGACTCTAAATGAAGTGAAGTCGCCGAAAGCTCCCGCATATCGGCTCGGGGTTACTTACGATTTGGAAAAAGAATATAAAGTTACCGATGTGGCAAACAGACAGAGTGAAAAAACGGCATCTTACGAAAAAGCGTATATAAAAAATTCAACCTATGCAGACAGTTCTTTAAAAGATTTATCAAATGAAATATCAAAACTCCTTACCATTGAAAAAGAAGAAATGCTTGAGCATGTACAAATATTATGGGCAGGTGCGGCATTAAGAAGTGAAACAATAAAATTTGCACTGTATAAACTTTCCAATCCCGACGCGGATAAACCGGATGAAACAATAGTAAAAAAAATTATAAGACCGCTTTCAACGGTATCATCAATAGCGGGTGCGGGGTTGGGCGACCCGTTCAGTGCAACGGCAGCACTTGTCAGCGGACATTTGCTTAATTCAATGTCTTATAATGATAAAGACTTAAATTATAAATATACAAAAGTAACCGATGCCGACATGATTGTGCTTATTACAAAAGTCGATAATATGCAGAAAAAAGTTGTTGATTTGTATTTTGACTATATGACAAATTATAAGCTGCTTGCAATGACAGAGGAAAATTTAAAAAAAAGGCAGGAAAGATACAATTCGGGAATTTATAAGACAGAAGAACAATTGCTTGTTGCGGATGCTTATTACAGAAGTGCTGTTGATAATAAAGCTAAATTGGAGCTTGATTTTCTTGAAAGCCGTGCCGCACTGGAGCAGTTAGTAGGAATTGACGCTCTTGTCGAATTTGAAAAATTACTTTTTAATAAATAAATTATTTTTTAGTTTTCGGTTTCGATTTTGTTTTTTGTTTTTGTTTGAGTTCACCCTGCGGTTTAATCCGAGAATTCATTTGAATACGTTTAACCGAATGTACATCGGGAAGTGATTGAAAGGCATTAATAACTGCAGTTAAATTTTCAATGCCGTTAACTTCAACCCCGAGTTCAATCATACCGATTTTTTTAGCATAATTTGTTTTAACATTGGCATAAGTGATATTTGTACCGCAATCCGCAGCTTTAATAAGTATATCTTTTAGCATACCTAATTTATCAACACAGTTTATTCTTATGGAGGTAACATAAGTTTTATTGGGAGTTTCGTTGTTTCTCCAGCTTATGTTCATTAATCTTTCTTCGGGAACGGTATCTAAAGACGGGCAGTCAATACGGTGAATAGAGACACCTTTGCCTCTGGTTACGACGCCCACTATATGTTCTCCGGGGACAGGACTGCAGCATTTTGCAAAACTGTAGAGCATTCCCTCTAATCCTACGATTTCATCTTTATAATGACTTTTCTTTTTATTTGAAACATACTGTTCGCTTTGAGGTTCTTCCGCTTTTTTGATTTTTCCCGTAACTTTATTTAAAGTTGTTTCTCCGTTTCCGATAGCGGCAAATAAATCATCAACTGATATGTAATTAAGTGTTTTTGCAATTTCGGCAAAAACTCCGTTTTTCATATTTTCGTCAAAGGCAGCTTTTGTAATTTCTGTTTCAAGCATATTTCTGCCCGTAATGATGTTTTCATCTCTGTTATGTTTCTTAAACCATTGTCTTATTTTTGTTTGAGCTTGTTTTGTTACGCAGAATTTAAGCCAGTGAAGTTTTGGTTCGCCTGTTTTGGAGGTAAATAATTCAACGATATCGCCGTTTTTTAATTTGGTATCAAGCTGGGCAATTCTTCCGTTTATAAGTGCGCCTGTTGTTTTGTATCCGACTTCAGAGTGAATTCTGAATGCAAAATCAATAGGAGTGGCATTTAAAGGCAAATCAATAATATCTCCCATTGGAGTGAAACAGAATACTTGGTTCCCGAATAAATCAAGTTTTACTTTTTCTACAAATTCATTAGCGTTTGAAGCCTCTTTCTCAAGTTCTATCATCTGGTGCATCCAGGAAAATTTTATATCATCTTCCGAAACTGCCTTAATAGAGCCTGATTCTTTATATTTCCAGTGTGCGGCAACACCGTATTCGGCTATTTTGTGCATTTCTTCGGTTCTTATTTGCACTTCAAGCGGTTTTTGTTTAGGACCTATTACTGATGTGTGTAATGATTTATAACCGTTGCCTTTCGGCATTGCTATATAATCTTTAAACCTCCCCGGTATTGGTTTAAACAGGGAATGAATTATACCCAAAACTTCATAACATTGACGTTCCGTTTCTACTATTACCCTTACCGCAGTAATGTCATAAAGGTCATTAAATGCAACATTTAAGCGCTGCATTTTTTTGTAAATACTGTAATAATGCTTTGCTCTGCCCGTAATTTCAGCTTTAATTTCGTTCTTTTTAAGGCTTTCGGATATTTCGTCTATTAATAATTTAACGGTGTTTTCACGTTCGGCTTTTTTTTGTGCGACAAGCTGAGCTATTTCAAAATATTTTTCCGGATTAAGGTATCTTAAAGATAAATCTTCAAGTTCGGCTTTGATTTTTCCGATACCTAATCTGTTTGCCAACGGCGCAAATATATCCAGTGTTTCCTGCGCTATTCTGATTTGTTTATTAGGCGCCATATAATTCAGTGTCCGCATATTATGCAGTCTGTCTGCCAGTTTTAAAAATATAACTCTGACATCTTTTGCCATAGCTATAAACATTCTGCGGAAACTTTCGGCTTGACGTTCTTCTTTTGATTTAAACTGAAATTTATCCAGTTTAGTTACACCCAAAACAAGATTTAAAACATCTTCTCCAAACTCTTGACCCAATTGTTCAGCGGTTAATCCCGTATCTTCAATTGTATCGTGTAATATTGCCGCCATAAGTGTATGTTTATCGACCTTAAGCGTAGCAAGTATTTTTGCAACTTCAACAGGGTGAATAATATACGGTTCTTCGCTTACTCGATATTGCCCGTCGTGCAGTTTTTCGGCGAATTTGTATGATTTATATATTTCCTGTATATCTTCTTCCGAGCGGTTTTGTTCTCTTAGAATTTTTTCCAGCCCGCTGAATATATTTTCTTCCATAGCAATCTTATTTTACACTTTATTTCCCAATTTTACCAGTCATTGTATAATAAATTTATGCGGAAAGATTTTATAAATATTGCCGATAACGGAGTTATTATTGCGGTAAAACTTGTTCCAAACTCATCATTTAACAAGATTGTTGATTACTGCAGTGAATTTATCAGAATAAAAATTTCTGCTCCGCCGATTGAAAATAAAGCCAATAAAGAACTTATAGAGTTTTTATCCGATTGTTTTAAAATAAGTCGTTCTAAAATAAAAATTATTTCGGGAGATAAATCAAAATTAAAAAAAATATTTATATCTGATGTTGACACAAATGATGTTATACAAAAAATTATGTTTGTGTTAAACTCAATTCAAAAGGAAAAATAAGGGATAAATTATGTTAACCATTGTGTGGATTATACAAATAATAACGGCAGTATTATTAATATTATTGGTTTTATTACACTCTCCAAAGGGCGACGGATTAGGCGCAATAGGAGGTGCTGCTAATTTGTTTTCTTCACAAAAAAGTGCCGAAAAGGGGTTAAATCATTTTACTTATGTCCTCTCGGCAATATTTTTGCTTTGTTCTTTTATAACAGGTTATCATTTATTCCACTAAAAACCAGTGGAACCAAATCCTCCCTCTCCTCTTGCTGATTCTGCCAGTTCTGAGGTTACTTCAATTTGGGCTTTTTCAACTTTTGCAATAACCATTTGCGCAATTCTGTCTTCGGGTTTTATTGTGTATTCTTCGTTTGATAAATTTACTAACCCGACGCAAACTTCGCCTCTGTAATCAGCGTCAACGGTACCTACAGCATTAATTAATGTTATTCCGTGTTTTACTGATAATCCTGAACGAGCTCTTATTTGTGCTTCATATTCAAGCGGTATTTCTATTTTTATTCCGGTAGGAACAAGCACTCTTTCAAGCGGTTTTAATGTTATTTCTTTATCTGTTGCAGCATACAAATCCATTCCCGAAGAACCCTCTGTTTTGTATTCGGGCAGGTGTTTGTTATGTGCTAATCTGATTACTTTCATTTTCATATTTTTTCTTCTCCTTCTTTATGTTTGTTTCTATCATATAAAGTATATAACGGCTGACGATTTGAAATCGTTAAATTTTTTGATAAATTATATTCGCCTTTTAAATCCATTGTATATTTTTGAATGGATTTATTGTCATAGGTTACTTTAAACCTGTTTGTAACAACAAATTCATTTATAAAATTAAGAGAAAGTACGGTATCCATGCAATCAAGTTCTTTCTCCAGCAAATCCATATTACTTATTGCGCTCAGTACATAACTGAATGATGTTATTATACCGTATTTTTTAAATTCAAGAATTATTGAATCAAGAGTGGGAGTTATATAATATACAAAATCATCTACATAGTTAAAATCTTTATATACAAGGAATAAATTTTTTCTGTAATAGCCTTTTTGCATAGGTTTTGAATAATTTACATTTTGAATAAATTTTTTATTTACTCTTTGTTTCCATACTTCAACTTCTTGAAAAGTAAGCTCTAAATCCTCTCTTTTTCGTCTGATTTTTTTAACGTGAGGCATAATTAAAAAAATTAATTTAGAATCTTCAAAAACTGCTCCCGAGGAAGCCCCAATAACAGGCATTCCTGCAGCGGGTTGAGCGGTCGGGGGTAATTTTTTCCTTTTTCGGCGGCTGAACATTTTTTGTCGTTCAAGTCGTTTTTCTTCTTCCTCTTGAAGTGTAATAATTCTGTTGTAAAAAATATTTAGTATAAAATCATAAATAAATCCTAAAATCAATGCAAAACTGCCAATAAAAGCCAGTGATAAGTCAACGGTTATACCTTCAGGCACGTAAAACAATGCTACTATATCGTAAGGAATTGCAAAAAGCCAATCAAACCTGTATAGCCATTCCACCTCAAAGCAGTTTAAAAACCAAAATATAAATGATAGAAATGAATAAAAGAAAAATACGTAACGCAAAGATTTCACACTGTAAATAAGCCGTGCAAATAAATCAAGTTGTGATAATCTATTATCTCTTCTTTGAACCATTTATACCAATATTATATTATCAATTAACCTCGTTTTCCCTGCTTTTACAGCCATAGCAGCCAAAGTATTGTTTGCTGCGGTCTTTACCTCCTCAAATGTATCAAAATTCCGAAACTCTATATATTCAATTTCAAGATTTTTATCTAAGATTGATAATGCGGTATCAAATAAAATACTGCAGTCCGTAATACCTTGTTTGTATAATTTTTCTATTTCTTTAAGTGATTTTGAAATAGAAAGAGCCCAAGTTCTTTCTTCTTTAGAAAGATATGAATTTCTTGAACTCAGAGCAAGCCCGTCATCTTCTCTAACAATAGGACAGGGGATTATGGTTAAATTTATATTTAAGTCTTTAACCATTCTTTTAAGAATAAACAATTGCTGAGCGTCCTTTTGTCCGAAGAATGCAAAATCGGGAGTTGTGATATTAAATAACTTCATAACTACGGTTGCAACCCCGTCAAAATGTCCTATTCGTGATTTCCCGCACAGGCAGTCGGTTAAATTATAAGGAGGACATACAAATGTCAATTCATTATTGGATAACTTGCCGCCTTGACCGTACATTTCACTTGGAGCAGGTGCAAAGACAATATCAACTCCGAGTTCCTCACATATTTTTTTATCGGCTTCCATTGTACGCGGATATTTGTCGTAATCCTCATTTGGTCCGAACTGAATGGGATTTACAAATACACTGACAATAACTTTATTGCACATTTCTTTAGCACGTTTTATTAAAGAGGCGTGCCCTCTGTGCAGTGCTCCCATTGTCGGAACAAGTCCGATTGTGAGGTTATCTTTTTTCCAGTTTTTTATATTTGATTTAACATCATCAATTTTATTTAGTAATAAGGTGCTCAAGTTTTTCTCTCTCCTCTTCGGGTAAATTAAATGTGTATTCGGCTGACGGAAACATTTTTTGTTTTACGTCGTTATTGTATGCACAAGCGGCTGTTTTTATAATGCTTTTAACATCTGCATACTGTTTAACAAATTTAGGAATATGGAAATCATTTGGGGATTTTCCGATAATATCATTAATAACAAGCACCTGCCCGTCGCAATATTTGCCCGCGCCTATACCAATTGTAGGTATACTTAAATTTTCGCTGATATATTTAGCGGATTCTTCGGGCA
The DNA here is from genome assembly GCA_947587605.1 of Candidatus Gastranaerophilales bacterium. Classification (GTDB taxonomy): domain Bacteria; phylum Cyanobacteriota; class Vampirovibrionia; order Gastranaerophilales; family Gastranaerophilaceae; genus Avigastranaerophilus. Next base: position 5,835 of record CANPYB010000028.1, on the reverse strand, counting down.
CCATTTCAAGAATAACGCAGAACGCTCCGTTTTCTTCAAGCCGTTTTGCGCTTTCAAGTAATTTTAATGTATTTTCACAGGATTTTCCCTGAACAAAATATCCGCCGATTGCGTTAATGTATTGAGGAGTAAAGCCTAAATGCCCTGCTACATTAATTCCGCAGTTTGTTAAATGATTAATTTCATTAAGAATAAAGTCTGAAGCTCCCTCAAGTTTAACGGCTTTTGCTCCCGATTGAATGAGTTTTCCCGCATTTTGAACCGTTTGTTCAATGGATACGTGGTATGAAAGAAACGGCATATCCGCAATGACAAGCGCTCTTTTAACTCCGTTAGATACTGCTTTTGTGAATGTAATCATATCTTCAGTTGTCACTTTTATAGTGGTATCATAGCCTAATACTGTCATACCGAGCGAATCGCCGACTAAAATTGAGTCAATACCGCTTTCATCAAGGTAAGAAGCCGTTGAGCAGTCATAAGCAGTCAACATTGAAATTTTTTCGCCGGATTGTTTCATTTTTTGAAATGTTTTAATTGTAATCGGCTTTATTGTTTCAGACATTAGTTTTTATCCTTTTCTTTTTTCCGATACCAGTAATAAATTATGCGTGCAAGCCTGCCGGGTGAGTGTCTGACGAAAGATGAGTGTCCGTCTTCAAACCTTTTATCTTCAATTAAATTCTTTTGAACAACCTCAATCCCCATTTTGTTGATTTCATCTTTATCAACCACAACAGGTTCGGAGCCTGCATTTTTATACGGTGCAATAAGTTCTTCGTTTAATTTTGTATTAACCAGCACTGCGTCAATGATTTTATTGTATTTTGCATGGTTAATAAGTGTTTTTAAGTGGTCGGAAACACTAAATCCGTCAGTTTCTCCCGGTTGTGTCATAATATTGCAAACATATATTTTTTTAGCCTTTGCGTCATTAACTGCTTTAGAAATATCATTTATTAAAAGGTTAGGAATAACACTTGTATAAAGGCTGCCGGGACCTAAAATTATTAAATCAGCGTCGTGGATTGCGGTTATAGCGTCTTCAAGCGGTTTGCAGTTGCCGGGTTCTGTGAATAGTCTTTTTATTTTTTTGCCGGATTCCGGGATATTTGATTCTCCTTTAATAATTGAGCCGTCTTCCATTTCAGCTACAAGACGCATATCATCAAGAGTGGAGGGTAAAACTCTGCCTCTGATAGAGAGAATATTTGAAGATTCTTTAACCGCATTAACCATGTTGCCTGTAATTGCACACATTGCGGTAATAAAAAGGTTACCGAAACTGTGTCCCGATAATCCCGCACATTCTTTAAATCTGAATTGAAATAATTTTGTAACAAGGTCTTCGTCATCTGCTAAAGCTGCAATACAGCTTCTTATGTCACCGGGTGGAAGAACACCTAATTCTTCTCTTAATTTACCCGAACTTCCGCCATCATCGCCGACGGTTACAATCGCCGTAATATTATTAGTGATTTTTTTTATGCCTTTAAGCATTGTGGAAAGCCCCGTTCCTCCGCCTATTGCAACTATTTTAGGGCCTCTGTTTAATTTTCTTCTTCTGTATAAATCCTCTAAAACAGCGTGTCTGTTTCTGTCCGTGTTAACATCAAGTATTGAATAATTTGTTTTTAACCAGCCGATACTGAAAGCAAGCGCACCCGTAATAATAAGAAACCAGCCTATTATTTGAGGCGGCAGTGTTTGGGTAAATCTCATAATCAAATTTATTAACGAATAAATGGGACGCAGGTTAGTAATTATACACAAACCTATTGTTGCCAGTACGGCACCTGTAATTATCAGAATAAACCATCTTTTTATTTCCAACCCCGGAAGAAGCCAGCCTGCATCTTTTGGGATTTTTAGCGAAAAATTAGTTATTTTCATATTATTCTACCCATCCTGACAGTTCTGCTTTATTATAGTTATATGGTGTAGGGGTAATAATTTCGTTGGACTTTTTCAGAAGCTCATATATATTTGGATTTTTTGTATCAAAATGAATTGTATTGCAGTTAACGGGCATAAATACACCGTTGCCTAATTTTATTTGAGAAGAAAATAAAATAGTTCTTATTCTGTTAAGAGCGTCTTCATCATTTATTATTTTTTTATTTTCCCAATCGGGAACAAATTCCTGTGTATAATATTTGTCAACAAAAACTTCTCTGTTAACAACAATACCTGTTTCTGCTTCTACTTGACTTAAAATATCGTTATCAAGACAGGTAAAAGTAAGCCATTTATCAAATTTTTTAACTGCATTAGCAACGGCAAGTGCAAAGTCAATGTTTTCGCTTGCCATTTTATACATAGCGCCGTGCGGTCTTACGTGGTCTATAACAAGTCCGTAAGATTTTGCAAAAGAAGCTAAAGCACCGGTTTGATATATAACCATAGCTTCAATTTCATCATTATCGAGCTCCATGGGACGATATCCGAGTCCTGCAATATCGTTAAATCCTATATGAGCACCGATTGTTAAATTTTTTTCTTTACATTTCAGTAAGTATTCTTTAATTAAAAGCGGGTCACCCGCGTGAAATCCGCAAGAAATATTAACGCTGCTGACATAATCAAGCAATTGAGTTTCAATGTTATTCTTGTAAACACCGAAGCCTTGAGCTGCATCTATATTAAAATCAATGTGTTTTAACGGCATAATATCCCCTTTACCAAAACTGTCATTAAATTATAAATTCCATTTATATTATATAACAATCTTATATATAGTCCAGTTTATTAACACTATTTTGACTTTTCAAAAAATATCATTAAAAAATTCATATAAATAGAGGTACATCAATTAATGAAAAAAATACATAATTTGTATGTATAAGTATAAGAATAAGTATTAATATGCCGTTCAGATACAGAATGCAAAAGATGCTCGATTTCAGAATAAGGAAAAAAGAAGAGCAGCTGCAAGAAGTAATAAAAGCAAAAAATGAGGTAGACAGAATACAAGGATTAATAGACGACAATAATCTTGAAATATCCGGTGTAATACAAATAATGAGGACAACTGCCGATTTCAGAATGATGGATTCTTACGATAAATATTTAAAACATCTGTATGAAAAAGGTGAAGAACTTGAAAAACAAAAAGAAGAAGCAATAAAAGCGCTTGAGATAGAAAAAGAAAAACTGACTCAATGCGAAAAAGAAGTAAAAGTATTGGAAAAACACAAAGAAAGGGCACTCGAACAGTATAAAGCGGAAGAAAAAGCGGCAGAAATAAAACAATTGTCGGAAGTAGCGGTTCAAAAATATTTTCAGAGAAGCCGTGAAAAAAAAGAAGAAGAAGCAATTGAAAATAATGAAGAAAGCTAAAGGATAAATATGAAAGTAGAAACTCAGATTAATCAAAATATTGAGAATAAAGAATTCAAAAATGTAGCGGTTACGGAAGAAGAAACCGAGATATTGCAGAGTGTTAATGCTCCTTTTTCAGAAATATTAAATCAGGGAATTAATCAAAATGAAGAGATAAACTCTGACAGCGAATTTAATTTTAACTTAGACTCAATAATGATGAGTATTGAAGATGCGATGTTCTTTGTTAATATGGCACAAGACGGTAAATTTAGTGTTGAAACAACTCCCACCGGTGAATTTAAAGGAATAATGCAAACGGAAACACTGCAGAATACGGTATCACAAAAAGCAGTGGAGGTAACAAATAAAATAACGGAGCTTATACAAAAGGCTCAAAGTACTCAAAAGCCTGTAAGAATAACATTTGATAATGATGTATCCGTTATATTAAAAATAGATAAGCACGGGAAAATAACGGCAGAATTTATCCCGGGAAGTGCTGAAGTGGAAAATTATTTAAGAGCTAATATTCCCGCATTAAGGCAAAGATTTGAAGAACAAAATCTTCCTTATAATGATCTACTGTATAGGCAAAACAACAGACAAAACAGAAATAAAAATAAAGGAGAAAAATAATGCATGACGGTTTTATTACGGCATTAAATACTCAAAAAGTAACAAGGTATTGGATAAATGATATAACGGAAAACCTTGTTAATGTTTATACTCCGGGCTACCGTGAAAAACAATTTACATTTAAAACATTTTTGGACGGTTCAGTCGGAAATATGGGGCTTCGTAATTTGAGTCAAGGAAAATCACAGCCCGGAACATCTGATGAAAACATATTTCTTGAGGGAAACGGGTATTTCGTATTAAGGAACGATAAGGGCAGACTTGTATATACAAGGCTCGGAGAGTTTAAATTTGACGGTGAGGGTGTATACAGAAGTAAAGACGGACAAGCTGTTCAAGGATATATATTAAATGATAAAGGCGAGATAATGAACGGAGCAAAGCCTGTTGATGCCGAATCTTTTGTAGATACTGCATTTGACGGAGGTGCTGCTTCTGTTCCGACTACAAATATTAAATTATGGATTGACCCGTCAAACGGGAAATATTTAGGAAAATATGAAGAATTTGAATTTAAGGATGACGGAATATTATACGGAAAGGCTGACGGCGGAAAGGTTATGACTCCTTTATATAAAGTTGCAATAATTAATTTCCATAATCCTCAGCAGTTGTTTGAAGTAAGTGAGGGACAATATATAGAAACGGTTGATTCGGGAAGACCTGTTGTCGGCAGAGGTGAAGTAAGAAGCGGATTAATAGAACTATCAAATGTGGATTTTGATGCCAACACTGCATATTATCAGCAGGCTCAAATGCAATTATCACTTGCAGACCAAATGGTTAAATCACATAAAACTCTGCTGCAAAATGCAATAGAATTAATGAGCAGTTAAAATAAAATGACATAAACAACTCGGAATGAGAGTAACAATGTCAAGGCAGGCTTTACAAAAGTAAAGCCTTTTTTCTTTTGTCAAAAAAAATTTTTATGTGTTTTATATTTTTTGTAAGGAGAAATTATGCGCATAAATCCTGTTTCTCAAAAAATATATAACAATTATTCCTGTTTAAAACAGGAAAGTTCATATTCTCAAAAAAATAATATAAAAAGCGCGGAAAGAAAAGTTCCCTTATTCGCACTACAGGCAAATTTCATGCCGGCATTCGGCAGATTTAGAAAAGTAAAAAGTGTTGTAATAATGAACAGGGATACATTAATGCCGCAACAAGCAGAATTGATGAGAGATAAAGCAGGCGATTTTTTATTCTATAAATTAATGGTTAACCGCAAAGAAGCCGGATATATGAATATGAATTGCGACAGCGTATTTCCGGAAGATGATTTTGTGTTAACGGAACCTGATAACAACATTCCGAAAATTCTTGAAATAAGGTCATTAATGGGGGAAACATATTCCGGAATAGGTACTGAGTTAATAAAAGAAGCAGTGGAAGAAAGCAGAAGACGGGGAAAAGGCGGAGCTTTATGGTTGCATTCCGTTAAAGGATTCGGAAGAACCGAATCCGAATACAGAAAAAATGAAAATCCGATACCGTTTTATTACAAAATGGGATTTATTGCTCCCGATAAAAAGTTAGATAAACGCATAAGAGAAAATATAAAAAATAATAAATTAAAAGCGCTTCCGAAATCTGCAATAATGCTGTTAACTTCGGAAGCGGCAAAAAAACATTATAAAACGGATAATTAAAACCCTAAGGTTTCACCCGTTAAAATAACCTTAATTCTTTTAGGCGGATTGCAAAGTCTTGTTATGGCAATATGAGAACAAATTGAGTCGGTAGAGTTGCAATCACTACAGCTTCCTATTGCAAAACAAGGTGTTTGTCTAATTCCGTTACCTGCAACTCTTTGCATATTTGTGGGTGCGGCAACATTTCTTGCTCTTTTTATTGCGTCATCAAGTGTTG
>CANPYB010000027.1 GCA_947587605.1 Candidatus Gastranaerophilales bacterium | reverse complement strand
ATAAAAGCTGCAACGGTTGTTTCCATCATACTTATGCCCGAGGTTATTGAAGCAAAAAATAACAGTGCAAAAAATATTAAACCGAAAAATGAAGTATAGGGAAGTTCTGAAAACATTTGAGGCATTGAAATAAATGCAAGTGAGGCTCCTGCAGAGGGTTCGACTCCAAAGGAAAAGACAATAGGGAATATCATTATTCCTGCAGTCACGGCAATTATAGTATCACATATTATTAAAGTATAAGCGGATTTAACAATATTAGTATTTTCTTTCATATAACTTCCGTAAGTAAGAATTGTGCCCATTCCTATACTTAAAGTAAAAAGCGCCTGACCAAGAGCTGTTAATATCATTGTTTTATCAAAGTGAGAAAAATCGGGTTTAAACATAAATAACAGCCCCTCTTTTGCTCCCGGAAGCGTTAATGCAAATATTGCAAGAATTAATAACATTACGGCAAATAAGGGCATCATTATGTTATTTGCTTTTTCAATCCCTTTATTAACTCCCCTAAACGGAAAAATTGCAGTCATTACAAGAAATAAAATCGTTAAAAAGCACGGCATAAATATTTTTGAACTGAAATATGAAAAATAACCCGCAAAGTTCCGAGGAATTTCATTTGTTAAAAATACCCAGATATAATTTAAAATCCATCCGCCTACAACAAAGTAAAAACAAGGAATTAATGTTACAGTTATTATACAGAGCCAGCCAACCCATTTATATTTGGGACTGACGGTTTCAAAAGTATTAATTACATCTTTTTTATATAATTTGCCCAGTCCTAATTCACAGCATAAAGGAATTATACATATAAAAGCAATTAATATAAGATAAGTAAATAAAAATACGGCACCGCCGTTTTTGCCCATAATATAAGGAAACCGCCAGATATTTCCAAGCCCGACAGCACTGCCTACAGTCGCAATAATAAAACTTAAATGCGAACTCCATTCGGGTCTTTTATCTTCCATAATGTTTCTCCGGCTCGTAACAAATTAAAGATATCATATTTTTAATTTTTTGTTAATAATATATTAAAAAATAGCAAATTTTTTTTTTAGCGGTATTATAAATGTAGGTCTTATATAGGAGTATGTGTATGCAAGTAAACTGCATCAATCCGCTTGTATCATTTGGCAGAGCGTTGACAACAAAAGAACAGGCTGAATTTGAAAAAGAAGTAAATAAAGCAAAAAAAGAATTAAATATTGATAAAACTACTGCAACAATATTTGATTTTAGTGTTCCCTCATTAAACCGTGACAGCGGTATCGGTACGAGTTTCTCTTATGACGCTCAAAAACTTGCGGAATTTTTAAAGGCAATGTGCGGTATAAATTCTATACAGCTTCAACCTCAAGGAGAAATTTCAAATTATGTTCGTTCTCCATATTCCGGAACGGGTTTTTCTTTGGGTGCACATATTATTGATTTAACAAAATTGAGCGAAGAAAAATACGGCGGATTGTTGACCGAACAAGATTTGAGTTCGCCTTTTATGACAAGAGTAAAAGACCATGATAGCGTTGATTATGATAATATTTTTGCACCCGACGGTCAAAAATCCATGCTTCAAAAAGCATACGCTCGTTTTATAAAACTTGACGCAAATTCGCCATTAAAACAAGAATATGAACAATTTAAGCGTGAAAACACCTATTGGCTTGAAAAAGATGCACTGTACGAAGCAGCAGCAGTTGCAAACGGTTCAAGTGACATGAGAACTTGGCCCGAACGCGATAAAAATGTGTTTGCAACTAAACAAGGTGATGCAGAACGTATTGCACAATTAAAATATGTTAAAGATGATAAAGGAAATAATGTAGTCGATTTCAATGAATTTGTACAGTTTATTGCAGATAAACAGCAAAAAGAATCAAAACAGAATTTCAATGCTCAAGGCATAGATATTTATGGTGATTGCCAGATAGGATTTTCACAAAAAGATTATTGGGCGCATAAATCAGCATTTTATCCGACTTATGAATTTGGTTGTGATATAGGCGACGGTAAGTATTCATGCTGGTCTCCCGCTATAGATTTCAGTAAATTAAACTCTGAAGCGGGTGAACTTTTATATAATAAATTTAATCTTTTCTTTAAAAGATATAACGGAGTAAGAATTGATGCAGCTTGGCAGTTAATAAAACCGTTAATTTGTGAGCCTGCAGTGCAAAACGGAAAAGATGTATTTGACAATAACGGTAATAAAATCGGGTATAAACTAGCACATCAGCCAAATGTCGGCGGAAAAATCATTAACGATATTGTATTAAAAGCAGCTGACGATAACAATGTTCCAAGAAGTAAAGTTTTCCTTGAATTATTGGGCGGGAATTCCTATGACTCCTTAGATGCAGTAAAGCACTCGGGTGCTGCTTTAATCCATATAACAAAATATGCTTCTGATGATTGGGGACGTGTAAAACACTATGAAGCTCACGGCTCAAATAAGTATCAGAATATGCGCCCCGGCGACTATACAATAGGTCCCGGAACACACGATGATGAAACACTTCTTGAACAGGTTGATAAATATAAATCAAGAATACCTGCGCTTGCAAGAGATTTATATATGAACCCTCATGAACTTGAAAATTCACCCGAAGCGTTTTCAAAAGCGATATGGTCGGAATTATTTACAACAAAAAATCAATTTGCGACTTTGCCTGATATTTTAGGTTCTCAAAGAAGAATAAATACACCAAATACTACAAACGGGAACTGGGCATACAGGGCAAATCAAGATTACGAAAGAGAATATTTTAAAAATCTTGCTCAAGGAAAAGGTCTGAATTTGGCTGACGCACTCGCTAAAGCTCTTAAGGCTAAACATCATGGCCGCGGTAATGCACTTGTAAGTAAACTGGAAAATTATGCACAAATTTTAAGACAAGACGGTCCTATGACAAGAAAAGAAGCAGACAAATTGTATGCTTAAAAATAATTAAGAGAAAGAGGCGGGCTATGCCCGCCTTTTTATTTGTTTATAAATTGACTTTCATGAAATTTTATGGTTATCTATAAATAGAGATTTTAATCACGAAAGGATACGAAACATTATGGCAACAAAAAGCAAAACTACTGCAAAAAGTGCTTCAAAAAATGCCGCAAAAACTAAAAAAAATGTTGCTGCATTAGAAAATGCATCGAAAAAATCTGATGTCGTTGAAACTTTAGAACAATTGGAAGTATTGATTTCTAAAGTAAAAAAAGCACAAAAAATATTTGAAACATACTCTCAAGAACAAGTGGACGCTATATTTAAAGCAGCAGCCGCTGCAGCGGATAAGGCTCGTATTCCTCTTGCAAGAATGGCTGTAGAGGAAACAGGCATGGGCGTTTTGGAAGATAAAATTATAAAAAATCACTATGCGTCCGAATATATATATAATAAACATAAAAATGCAAAAACTTGCGGAATTATCAGAGAAGATAAGGCAAACGGTATAAAAGTCGTTGCTGAACCATTAGGAGTTTTGGCAGGAATTGTTCCTACAACCAATCCTACTTCAACCGCAATATTTAAGTCATTAATATCATTAAAAACAAGAAACGGTATTATCTTTTCACCTCACCCAAGAGCTACTAAATCAACAATTGCAGCAGCTAAAGTTGTATTGGAAGCTGCAGTTAAAGCAGGCGCTCCCGAGAATATTATCGGCTGGATTGATGTACCGTCTATTGAACTATCAAGCGCTTTAATGAATCATAGTGAAATTGATTGTATTTTGGCAACAGGAGGCCCGGGCATGGTTAAGGCTGCATATTCATCAGGAAACCCTGCTTTAGGTGTCGGCCCCGGAAATACCCCTGCGGTTATTGACGAAACTGCCGATATTAAAACAGCCGTTTCTTCAATACTTATGTCCAAAACATTTGATAACGGTATGATTTGTGCTTCCGAACAATCAGTTATTGTTGTTAAAGATGTATATGAAGAAGTTAAAAAAGAATTTGTATACCGCGGAGCATACCTCGTAAATAAAACGGAAACTCAAAAATTGGTTGATTTACCTTTAATTGACCCGAAAAGAGGTACTGCTAACGCTGCCGTTGTAGGTCAAAGCGCTCATACAATAGCAAAACTCGCAGGATTTAAAGTCCCCGAAAATGCTAAAATTTTATTGGTTGAAAGACCGAAAGTTGATTGGAGCGACCCTTTTAGCCGTGAAAAATTATCACCTGTTTTATCAATGTATAAAGCAAAGAACTTCGAAGAAGCGGCAGAAATGGCTTATGAACTTGTTTCTAAAGGTGGTGCAGGTCATACTTCGGTTATTTATACAGATGAACGCATTAAGGAAAGAATTGATAAATACGCTGAAAAAATGCCGACTTGCAGAGTTTTAGTTAACTCTCCGTCATCTCATGGCGGTATCGGAGATTTGTATAACTTTAAATTGGAACCGTCATTAACACTCGGCTGCGGTTCTTGGGGCGGTAATGCCGTTTCGGGTAACGTAGGTGTCGAAAACTTATTGAACTACAAGACCGTTGCTGAAAGGAGAGAAAATATGCTGTGGTTTAAAGTTCCTGCTAAAATTTACTTTAAAAGAGGTGCTACCGACTTAGCTTTAAGAGAACTTGCAGGCAAAAAACGTGCATTTATTGTTACAGACAGATTTTTATTTAATTCGGGTGCGGTTGATACTATTACTAAAGTATTGGACGAAATCGGAATTGAACATGAAGTATTCTTTGATGTTAAGCCCGATCCTACATTATCTACAATTAATCAAGCAATATCTATATTAAGACCTTTTGAACCTGATGTAATTATTGCACTGGGCGGAGGTTCTCCTATGGATGCAGCTAAAATATTATGGCTGATGTATGAACAGCCGGATATTAACTTCTCTGATATTTCAATGAGATTTATGGATATCAGAAAGAGAATATGCTCAATACCCGAACTCGGGAAAAAGGCTACAATGGTTGCTATTCCTACAACATCAGGTACGGGTAGTGAAGTTACTCCTTTTGCCATTATTACTGATGATGAAACTCACGTAAAATATGCAATAGCAGATTATGCATTAACACCTAATATGGCAATTGTAGACCCGAACTTTGTTGACGGAATGCCAAAAGGTTTAACTTCGGCATCAGGTATTGACGCTTTAGTTCACGCTTTAGAGGCTTATGTTTCCAGTATGGCAACAAACTTTACTAATTCAAATGCACTTGAAGCAACAAAATTGGTATTCAGATACTTAGAACGCTCATATAATGAGGGTGCTAATGACCCTGTAGCAAGAGAAAAAATGCACTATGCCGCAACTATTGCAGGTATGGCATTCGCTAACTCTTTCTTGGGTGTTTGCCACTCAATGGCTCATAAATTAGGGGCTATGTACCATGTACCGCACGGTGTAGCTAACGCTTTATTAATCAGACAGGTTATTAAGTATAACGCTTCCGATGCACCTAAAAAACAAGCTACATTCCCGCAGTACAAGTTCCCTTGCGCTAAAACCAGATATGGTCAAGTTGCTGATGAACTTGGCTTGGGCGGTAAAAATGACGACGAAAAGGTTGAACTCCTTATTAAAGCCGTTGATAAATTAATGAAGAAAATCAATCTTCCAAATTCTATTAAAGATTTTGGGGTTGATGAAAAGACATTTATGGCTAACCTGGATGAACTTGTTGAACTCGCTTTTGATGACCAATGCACGGGTGCTAACCCTGTTTATCCTTTAATGTCTGATATTAAGAAAATTTACCTTGATGCTTATAAGGGTATTGTTTAAATTGATTATACTTGAGAGGAACTAAAAAGTTCCTCTCATTTTTTGAGGAATATTTGTGAAAAAATTAATTTCAGATAAAGTTATTAACAGATTGACTTTGTATCACAGTATTTTAACTGACTATATTGAAAAAGATATTGAATATATTTCAAGCCCGCAAATTGCAGAATTATTGCATATTGATAATACACAGGTAAGAAAAGATATTGCTCTTTTAAATTACAAGGGAAAATGTAAGGTCGGCTATAAGGCAGTTGAGTTAAAAAAATTTATTGAAAAAACTTTAAAATTTAAAAATGTAAAAACCGCTTATATTGTCGGAGCGGGTAATCTTGGTATGGCGCTTGCGAAATATGATAATTTTGAAGCATACGGATTTAATATTTCTGCATTGTTTGATAACAGTTATTTAAAAATCGGGACTATGATTAACGGGAAAAAAGTTTATGATATAGATAAACTTGCTGAAATGGCAGAAAAACAAAATGTTAAAATTGTAATTTTAACGGTTCCGAGACAATATGCTCAAGAAGTGACTGATTTTATCGTAAAAGCGGGTATAATGTATATTTGGAATTTTACTCCCTGTGTTTTAAATGTACCTGATAAAGTTCAAGTTTGGAATGAAAATTTAATAGGAAATTTCTTACAGTTTACAGTAAACCATAATATTAATAATTAAAAAAAATTAACAAAAAAGTAAATTTCTTTCAAAAGAAATTTTTTATTAAATATATGGTATATAATTTTGATACAAATAGAAATATAGCAAAAACAGATGGTATAGTGCTTGCTAAAATGAAAGAAGGCATTGCAAAATACCATGGAATTCAAGCTGTTAGAGATATGGAAGCAAAATCCTCCGACAGTTTTAAAAAAGTTGTAAAAAACCCCGAAGATGACGGAAAAATAAGTTTTAAAGAAAAAATAATAAATTTCGGCAAAGGTATTATAAAGCCGATAAAAACGATGTTTTCATCACCTAAAAATATAGCAATAACCGCAGTATCAGCATTGGCAGCAGCGGGAATAATTGCAGCTACAGGCGGAGCAGCAGCTCCTGTTATGGTTGCAGCAGGTTTAATAGGCGGTGCTGTCCAAATTGGAAAAGGTATTTATAGACAAATTAAAGCAAAAACCGATGATGAAGCCAGAAATGCATGGCAAGATATCGGATCGGGGACATTCTCTGTTGGAGTTTCCGCTCTTGGGGCAAAAGGTGCACTTAAAGCTGCAAAGGTTTCTAATGTCAAAGATATGTCATTTGGCAGTGCTATATTAAAATGTATAAAAGATTTACCCTCTAATCTTGTTAAGAGTTTTAAAACGGCTTCATTTAAAATATCATCAATATTCGGTAAGACAAAACCACCTGTTGTGCTTGAAATTAAAGCATTACCGCCACATGTTGAAAGTTCGGAAATGAAATTGTTGCCTGCCCCCGAAAGTACTGTAAAAACTCCGAAAATTAAATCTTTAATCGATTCTTTTATTAAAAGTAAAAAGAATTCAAAACCAAACTATATTCCTGATTCTGTTAAAAATACGATTAATTCTAAATATAAAATCAATCCCGAGGTTGTAGAACAAACTGCTTCTGCGGAAATTAAAGCATTGCCGCCTCATATTGAAACTGCACCCGTTAATTCGCCTAAAACATTGAATAACAGACTATTACCTTTAGAACATGATGTTATACAATTGCCGGAACATATTGAATCTTTTGAATTTAAGCCTGTTAAACAAGAAACACCTTACGGTTTTGATATAATTAAATCATTTATGAAACAAAAATTTTCAAACCCTAAAGTTGGACAGTCTAAACCGATAGCACTTCCGCCGGCAAGTGAAAGTATTAAACCTAAAATAGGCTTATTTCAAAAATTTCTAAATTTCTTTAACAGATATGGGCTTTTTCTAAAAGATTAAAAAAGAGAACTTTTAAGTTCTCTTTTTTATATTCTATACGCGTCTTTTGCGAGCTGCTTCTGACTTGCGTTTTTTCTTTATACTCGGCTTTTCATAGCGTTCGCGTCGTTTGATTTCAGAAAGTATACCGGCTTTTTGTATTTTCTTTTTAAATCTTTTTAAAGCGCTTTCAATACTTTCGTTGTCACCAACTCTAACTTCCGGCATTAATTTTCACCACCTTTATTGTTTAAGTAATATTTGATTAGATTTTAACAAGAAAAAATTATGATTTCAAGTGCATAAAAAAACTGCTTGGTTTAAACCAAGCAGTTTTTCTGTTATCTTGCCTAAAATTAGTTAGGTACTGATAAGTCTTGAGTTAATTTTAACCAAACATAGTCGCCATCGTTAGCTTTATATGTTCTTCCGGGAGTTGTTAAACCGGTAACAAGACCTAAAGCACCGCCAACCGGAGTACCGATTGCAACACCTTCACCATAATGACGATGACCGTGATGTTTAGCAGAACCTGCACCAACACCAACGCCTGCACCTAATGCAGCACCGCCTAAAGTGTATCCTATCGGTTTTACCCATCTGTTTTCTGTTAATACACCGTTATGATTTAATACTTCTGCGCAGAATGGTGTTGTTACGCCTGTAGGAAGTGTCATTGATTCAAATTCTACCGTAACTTTATCATTTTTGTTCCACCATTTTTTAGGTTCGATAGATGTAATTGTTGATTTCATTGTTGTTCCGGCAGGAATTACCAATGTACCTTCTTCCGTGTATACATCATATTTAGCAGTAAATGTTACTGTATCACCAACTGCAGCATCTTTAGATGTGAAGTATGTATAGAAGTAACCTTTAATAATATTGTCAGCTAAAACAATTTTTCTTAAGTTAGTAACTTGAACTTCATTTACTTCAGCTTTTTTCGTTACATTTAAGTGTTCTGTTGAAAGTAATGATTCTTTGCTCTTATATTGATCTTTTACAGAATCAAGCTGTTGTTTCAGTTTGTATAATAAAACTGCAGCTTCAGCTCTGTTTAAGTTTTTGTTTGGCAATAATTCATTTGCATCAGGATAAGCAACATAAACGCCTAAATCAATTGTTTTAGCAAATTGACGAGCACCCCAAGCAGGGATTTCGTTTTTATCCGTAAATGCGTTTAGTGATTTTAAACTGCCTTTAAAATCTTTTGTAATATGGCTGATAACAGAAGCTGCTTCTGTTTTAGTCATAATTCTGTCGGGTTTAAATGTTCCGTCATTATAGCCGTAGATTAAACCTAATTTAGATGATAACAAGATATCAGAATAATCTGTTCTTGCAGCATCAACATCAGAGAAAGGATTTGAATCTCCCGATAAGCCTTTTCTGTGTCCTAATGTTCTCAATAATGCAGAGTTGAAATCTGATCTTGAAACATCTGATTCGGGTAAAAATGCTTCACCTTGAAGCGGCAATATACCGTCATTTACAACTGCTGTAATTTCTGTGTTTGCCCAATAATCTGCAGGTACGTCACTATAAACATCAGCGTTTGCATTTAATGTGCTCATCATGAAAAGTACAGCGAACATAGCTAGAATCTTTTTCATTTTTTTCTCCATTTTTAAATGTAAAACTAAACTAATCGAGTTTATTATATAATAATTACTTTTTTATTGCAATATTTATTATAATTGTATACAAAATTTATGTTTGTATTATAATTTTTTTATTCGGACTTGTAGCTCAGCCGGTAGAGCAGTTGACTCTTAATCAATTGGTCGGGGGTTCGAATCCCCCCAAGTTCAATTTCTATTATTCCATGGGCATGTGGTGGAATGGTAGACACGCCAGTCTTAGGAACTGGTGCGTAAGCGTGGGAGTTCGAGTCTCTTCATGCCCAGTTTAATAGACAATCAGCCTTTTTGACAAATAAGTCAAAGGGCTTTTTTATTTCATAGCTTAAGTTTTGTCCGTTTAACCAAAAGTTCGAGAAAACTAATTTCAAAATCTTACGTTTTGTATCTATTCTCGAACTTTCATACAAAGAATTAATCCTAGCAATCAGGTCTAACAAATATTCAAGCGTTATTTCAATTTCTTTATTATCTGTTGATAACTCCGCTATTTTATTTTCGAGTGTATTTTGTTCTATTTCAATGCTTTGCTTTTCTGCTAAGTATTCTTCTCTAGTAAAATCTCCATCTAAATATACTTTCTTAAGTCTATCCAAACGATTACTCAGGACTGTTAGTTGTTTTTTGTATGCAAGTTTTTCTTTCTGATTTATATAACCACGATATTTGATACATATACCATAACAGCAATAATAGTATCTATTTTTGAGAGTTTATTTATCTTTTATATACGATACAATAAAGCTACATGAACTTTCTTAAGTTCGCATTTTCATTGATTTCTTTGATTAAACTAACTATATTATTTACATCATTTGATGAAAACACACCGTAGATACTATCAGAATTCATATCAATAAATGGTGATTCAAATAAACTACCCAGATTCAGCATTGTACCGTTTATTTTTAGGTAAGCAATTATCTGTTCTATAAATCTAATTTGATTAACATTAAAGGTATTCTTATCCAAATATTGTGCAAATACCAGCTCAATTTCAGAGCTTTCAAGACCGATTACTTTGCGTATAAATTCACCCAAACCTAAATCACCAATCAATGCTTTGAACTTATCTTCCGTACCGACAATATCAGCATTCTCTCTTAATATTTTTACTAATTGCTGGAAGTCTAATTCTGTCAATGGTTTATTGAACTTTAACTTGTTAATTGCTATTTCATTTTCATGTTCTTTAAGGAATGCTTTTACTTTCTTTTCATACTGAACTCTGTCAATATCAGCTTCTGGTGTGTTTCTATCAGTTTTTGACGGTTCTGTTTGTGTAAGTTCATCTGTAAAATCTGAATATACTATTTCTTGTTTTTCGTAATCTAAAACATCCACCAAAGCTCTTAATTTCCGCCTAATTTCTTCCAGTTCAAGGATTGTTACATCTTCCCAATATTCTTCCGTTTGAATATCGCATATCAATTCAATATGTTTCTTTACTTGCGGAATGGATGCTTTGCCTTCTAACAGATTTGCTATAATTTTTAACTTTGTCTTATATTTTTCAAATTTATCTAAAGTGTGAGAATACAAAGCTAATTGCATATTCAACATAAGCAAATCAAATCTTTTGTTTAATTCATTACCTTCATTTACTGTTGTAGGAAGTTTAGCTATTTTAGAAGTAATTGCGGTCACATCGTTATCACTAAGGTTATCCCAAATAGCACGGTTAGAATATGTATCAACATCTTCCAAATATCTTCTTACGATAAAGTTATCCCGGTTCATTGTTTTTACAGCATTATGAAGGCTGTCTTTGAGTTCGGCAGAGTACTCTTTTAGTTTTTCATCGTCATCTTTAATATTTTTAGCAAGCGATAGTCTCTTTATGAATATTGCTTCATCTAATGATAATGTCTCACTCCCGTTTGACTTAGGAGGGTTGCTGTCAAAATATTCAAAATTTCCGCAAGCATCAAATATATAGAACTTTTTCTTATTATCATTAGGTCCAAAAAGATTAGGACATAGTCTTGTACCTCTGCCTATCATTTGAATAAATTTCGTATATGAACGTACTGGCTTGAAAAACACCAGATTAACTATACCCAGCACATCTATACCAGTATCCAATTTATCTACCGATATAGCGATAGTGGGTTCTTTCTCGTTTACTGAAAATTCATCAATCAAATTTTGGGCATATTCTGTTTTATATGTGATAACTCTTGCAAATTTGCCTTTATATTCCTTATAACTCTTATCAAATCTTTCTGCAATAAAATCAGCATGTTTTTGATTTTGAGCGAATATTATTGTTTTGCCTAATTTATTTCCACCTTGAACTTTTATACCGTTTGTCATTAAGTTTTCAAGAATCTTATCAACTGTATCAGCATTAAATAACCAATTATTTAACTTGCTGGAGTTTATCGTATCTGGCAAAACACCTGTTTCTTCATCATAGAATAATGTTTCATATTCATCTTTTTCTTCTTCTGATAATTCAGAGTATTTAATGCCTTCTCGCAAGAATTTTGTTGAAGTATCAATTACTTCATAAGGAACTAAATAACCTTGCTCAACTGCTTCTTTGTATTCATAACAATCAGTAGGCACCCCTTTTGGCAAATCAAACACTTTGTAGGTGTTTTTGTCTATGCCGTTTTTCGGTGTAGCTGTTAAACCAAGCATTAAAGCATCAAAGTAATTAAATATCTCTCCGTAGCGTTTGTATATGCTTCTATGTGCTTCATCAACGATAATCAAATCAAAATAACCGACTGAATATAGTTTTCTGTCTGATTTCTTTGCATCTATAAGGTTCATCATTGTTTGATATGTTGAAACTACAAATCTGCTATTGGTAACACTATCATCCGTATCAAGTAAATTAACAGGGTTCAAATTCGGCATAACACTTGCACAAGTTCTTTGGGCTTGGACTACCAATGGAATTCTGTCAGCAAGGAATAACACTCTCTTTGCCCAGTTGTATCTTGTTAAAATATCAACAACGGATATTGCAACACGAGTTTTACCCGTACCAGTAGCCATTACCAAAAGAGACTTCCTGTTTCTGTTTTGAAAGTTTTCGCATACACTTTTAATACATCTTTCTTGGTATGGTCTTCCTGCAATATCTTTATTCAGCTCTACATTAATTAAGTCCTTTTTAATGTCTCGCCTATTTATTAGTCTCTGTAAATCATCTTTTGAATAGAAACCACAGACCTCTCTCGGAGGATAATTTGTATCATCCCAAATATAATGTTTGTAGCCGTTAGAGTAAAACATTATCGGTCTTTGACCAAATTTCTTTTCTAAACAATTTGCGTATAGTTCGGCTTGTTCTCTTCCGATTTTTGCATCACGCATTGTCTTTTTAGCTTCTACAAGACCGACTGGCTTCCCGTTATCTCCCCAAAGTACATAATCGACATATCCTAATCCCGAAGGATTCGGCATGCCTTGAACTTCGTATTCGGTAGCATTAGCTTGCGATATATCCCAGCCAACTTCTTTTAATAATACATCAATATAGTATTTTCTCGTTTGAGCTTCATTGAAATCGTAATCTTTGGAAACTTCACGCTGTTGAGCTTTAATTTGTTTTACTTGCTCTAAAAGTTCCCGATTTTCTTTCTCTAAATCAGCTTTATCAAGAAGCTCTTGTTCTCTTTTAGCAATCTCTTTCTTTAAGCGTTCTATCTCAGCTTGTTCTGGAGAAATTCTTGGAATAAGAGTTTCATCAAATTTTAAACCTCTTATCGGTTCATCGGCAGAATATACAAGATAGAACCAATACAAGAAATGGAACAATTCCTTTGAGGAATTCATTGCATCCGTGTCTGAGAGTTGTGTAGATTCGTGAGCAGCAATATTACCCAATTTCTTAATAAGGTTAACCTTCGGAATCAATGCTGAATGTATATTTCGCACAAAGGAATCTTCATGGAGCAGAGAATTTAATGTGGTATCGTATGGTAGCGTTAGGTCTTCGTCATTTTTGTACATCCAAACAACGGCTTTTTCCAATGCTTTTCTATTTGTTAGACAAGCGTATGTCGGTTTAGACCAAATGCAGCTTTCTGCCTCTTTTGTCAGCTGATATATGTCATTCCATTCACTTTGTAAGAAATCAAAATTGCTCATAAACTGCCTATTCGTTAGGTTTATTATATCATGGAATTTACTAAATTGTTTACACTTCTTCATGAAAAGATTGATTTTGGCATGGAAAGAATTTAAAATATTAGAGCAATTACATGTAATTGCTCTAATAACCACTATTGCTCAATGTGGATTTAGGAAAATAGTTTGTTGAATTTCTAATTCAATGGACTATTTCCCTTTTTTAGTATTAAACGTGTGTTTAATTGTAGTATTTGGATGCTTCTTTGCATAGTCTTTTGGAACTATTTTGCCAGTTTTAGCATCTTGAAAAAAGGATTTTTTTGCCATCTTTGATTCACCCCCTTCCTTTTGCGATATCTTTAAATCCCCCATGCGATTCTGGGTTTGTGTTACTTAAACTCTTCAACGAGTCTACACAGCTATTTTACAGCATGGTGACATGCTTTTAAATAAACAAATATTTATATGTGCGGTGTTTTGTAATGAAAATTTACAAATCCCCTTTAAATGCCTTTTGGGATAAGGAGTTGAAAAGGTTATTCATTTGCTCTATGACAAGCTCGTTCTTCTGTTTTTGAGCTTCGACTTTTTCGACTATTTGAGCAAATTGGTTTTGAAGGTCTATTGGTGGAACAATAATTTCAAAATTGCGAATCTGTTGCAAACTTAGAAATTTCTGTGCTCCTCCAAGAGAGGATATTCTTATAATTTCGTTTTTGATTGTTTCAAAATTAAGTATATGTTCTAAAAATCTTGAATTAAGTATTTCTCGTTTATTTTTAAGCAATGCGACATTTTTCATGCTAAATTCATCATAAATATTGTTCATAACAGCAGTTCCCAAATTTACACCAATGTTTGTATACAAGATATCACCGTATTGTGGATTGCATCTTTCGTATATTATCTTATGGTCAGCTTCAGTTACATAGTCAATTTGCGAAAAATCTATTCTGAAAGGTTTAATATTTTTCCCGGTTATTATCATCACTCCGCTATTATAACGTGGGGGCGTGTCGTGCGTACCGTCTGTAATTTTGTTGCATAGAATATTCAATGCTCGTTTTGGATACTTTCTGTCGTTTTTAATAGGGTCGCCGAACATTGAGATGAATGTCGATTTTAGGAACTCGTCAAGTTTATCATTAGCAAGTTTCTTCTTCTGCCGTATCTCATCAGCTAATTTCAACTGTGATATTATTTTTTGTTGTTCTTCAAGGTCAGTAGGAAATGAAATCAACATTCTTTTAAACGAAGGGATTTCAAGGTTTCTTTGTCCTGCCCCTCTACCCAAGCTATATATTTCATCATTTTTACTCAACAAGTACCAGTTTAAATATTCTTGAAGTAACAAACCATTGTCTTTTGTAGATACGGTAAGACCACTATCATTTAGGAAAATCTTTTCATTTACATATCTTGTACACTTCGGAGACATTGCAAATCTTGATACAACAACGCAATTCTCTCTGTTAAATTTGTTTATTCTAAAGGTTTCGCCACCACCACCATAAACAGGATATTCATCACCTTCAACTTTGGACTTTACAACTCTTGTACCATAATCAATATTTGCAATATCTTCTAATTTAAATACATTTTTCCCCATTAAACAATCCCCTCAAGCTCTTTCAATCCTTCTTGTACTTCTGCTTCAAGTTTCTGAATATTTGCAAGAATTTTTGAGGGTGCTTCATACTGTACTTCTTCGTATTCTACTTCTTTATACTTGTTAATGGACAGGTCGTATTCGTTTTGTCGGATTTCATCAGCATCTACAAAGAAATGTTTTGCTTTTCTGTCTGTGTTATCTTCAATAAATCTGTTTTTGAAACTCTTGATAATATCAGGTATATCGTTTTGCTCTATGGGTGTACGGTTATCATTCAAAGTGAAACCATCGTTTTGCATATCATAGAACCAAACTTTATCAGTACCGCCTGAATTTGTCTTTGTGAAAATCAATACTGCGGTTGAAACCCCGGCATAAGGTTTGAATACTCCAGAAGGCATTGAAATAACGGCTTCGAGTTTTTGGTTATCAATAAGTTTTCTTCTGATTGTTTTATGAGCGTTTGAAGTTCCGAACAAAACTCCGTCAGGCACAATAACACAGGCTCTGCCTCCTGTTTTTAGTATTCTAACCATTAAAGCTAAGAATAATAGTTCCGTTTTAGTGGTTGATACTTCGCTTGTTATGTTCTTTGCAATAGTATCTTTATTTATTGACCCTTTAAATGGAGGGTTAGCCAAAACGCATGTGCAAAACTCTTTTAAGTTTGAAGCATCTTCCGATAATGAATCTTGATAATCAATATTGGGGTTCTGATGCCCATGAGACATCATATTCATTGAAGCAATACGCAACATTGAATAATCAAAATCAAAGCCATAAAACATATCGTTATTGAAATGCTTTTTCATCTGGTCATCCATAAACATATTTGGATGTTTTTGTTTAAGGTACATAATTGCACAAATCAAAAATCCAGCAGTACCGCAGGCAGGGTCACAAACTATATCATCTGGCTGAATGTCTGCAAGTTCAACCATCATTTTACCAATGTGTCTTGGAGTTCTGAATTGTCCGTTAACTCCAGCTTGAGCAATTTTAGATAAAAGGTATTCATACAAATCACCTTTTGTATCCAAATCTTTCATCTCTAATGTGCTAATCTTATCAACAGCATCAGCCAATAAAGAAGGTGAAGGAATCATAAATACGGCATCTTTCATATATTTGGCAAACTTTTCACCGCCCAAAGTTTTAATAAAAGGGAAGATATCCTCTTGCATTATTTTGAACATTTCACCGGGCTGAAAATCTTTGAACTTTGACCAACGCATATTCTGTTGTCTTGGAGTTTCATCGAATATGGGATTTTCTACTGGCTGACCTGTTAATAATGCCTTTCTTTCAGCCAATGTTTGTCTGTCGTCAAGTTCTTTAATAAAGAATAGATATGAGATTTGCTCTATCACCGTTAATGGGTTTGATATACCATTACTCCAAAAAGTTTCCCAAAGTTTGTCTATTTGTGCTTTTTGCTCCAATATCGTTGCCATTCTTACACTCCTTTATTTTAGTTTAATCATACCATAAATATAGAAGATGCGAATTTCAAGCTATAGAATTAATCCTTCTTCTTAATCTGCTTTTGTTTCTTGCTTTGAGGTAAGAAGTTATCACCTGTTACAACTTTTTGCC
>CANPYB010000026.1 GCA_947587605.1 Candidatus Gastranaerophilales bacterium | reverse complement strand
CCGAAGTTCAAAATTTAAGAGCAATAAAACAGCAAAGGCTTCGGGGGTAGTAATAGAAGCAAAACTTGATAAAGGTAAAGGCCCTGTTGCAACATTATTGGTACAAAACGGAACACTGCATACGGGTGACTGCGTAGTAGTAGGAAGCGTATGCGGCAGAGTCAGAGCATTATTATCAGACTCGGGAGAAAGAATAAAAAATGCAGAGCCTTCTACTCCGGTAGAGATTTTAGGGTTAACCGAAGTACCGCAAGCAGGTGACAGTTTTGAAGCCGTAGAAAATGAAAAAGTAATGCGCGCTATATGTCAAGAACGAAAAGAAAAAGAAAGAAACACAAAACTTGACAGCATGAAACCTGCACATATTAGAAATGAGCAGGTAGGCAATAGTGAAGATAACATAAAACGGTTAAATTTAATAATAAAAGCAAATACCCATGGTGCGGCAGAAGCCGTATCTCAAGGCGTATCTCAGCTTGAATCAAAAGAAATCATAACCAAAATAGTCCATGTCGGAGTCGGCGATATATCGGAAGCCGATGTTATGCTTGCCAGTGCAAGTAATGCTATCATCTTAGGTTTTACGGTAAAAGAAGATATGAATGCTCAAATTGCCGCAGAAAAAGAGGGTGTAACAATCAAAAAATACAATATTATATATCAAGTATTGGAAGACTTGGAGCAGACAATGCTCAACCTCTTACAGCCTGAAATAAAAGAAGTCGCTTTAGGTCAAGCTGAAGTAAGACAGGTATTTACAATAGGTAAAACAACTAAAATTGCAGGATGTTACGTTACAGAGGGCAAAATAGCAAGAAACAAAAATGCAACCGTTTACAGAAACGGAATTGAAATATTTAAAGGTCAAATTGACCAATTAAAGAGATTTAAAGATGACGTAAAAGAAGTTGCTCAAGGCTTTGAATGCGGAATATCTTTTGATAAATTTAATGACATACAGGAAGGTGACATAATAAAAGTTACCGCAACGGAAGAAATTGAAAGACAAGTGTTAGTTTAATTTAACAATCGGAGTTTATTATGTCTTTAAGAAATGAACGTGTCAGAAAAACATTAATGAAAGAAATAGCTGATATAATCCAAAAAGAATTGAAAGATTCCAGAATTCACGGGGTTGTATCAATAACCGATATTGAAATATCACACGATAATTCTTATGCAAAAGTATATTATTCCGTATTTGCGTCGGAAGAAGAAAAGAAAACAACAATTGCCGCAATTACCGAAAACACACCAAAAATAAGATATGAAGTGGGAAAAAGAATAAGACTAAGACTTACACCCGAATTAAGATTTATCCCCGATGATTCGTTAGAACGCGGTTCTAACGTAACTGAAATAATAAATAAAATATCGAGAGGCGAGTTATAATTGTTCGGGTTTTTAAACATAAATAAACCCTCGGGCATGAGTTCTCATAAAGTAATATCAATATTGCGCAAAATAACGGGAATAAAACAAATAGGACATGGCGGAACATTAGATCCTCTGGCTTCCGGAGTTTTACCCGTTGCCATAGGAAAAGCCTCAAAACTTATTGATTATCTGCCCCAAGACAAAGCCTATATTGCCGTTGCGAAATTCGGCATAATATCGGATACTTATGATATCGAGGGGAATATTACAGAATTTTGCAATAAAAAAGTCACAAGGGAAGAAACAGAAACAGCATTAAAAAATTTTATAGGCGAAATTGAGCAAATACCGCCTGCATTCAGTGCCGTTCACTATAACGGGAAACGGCTTTATGAGCTGGCTCGCAAAGGTGAAGCGCCTGTGGATATTGCGGGAAGAAAAATAAATATTTATGAAAATAAAATACTTGAATTTAATTACGAACAACAAACTTTAAAACTGGAAATACACTGTTCAAAAGGTACATATATAAGGTCTTTAATAAATGATTTGGGCAAAACCCTCAAAACAGGCGCTGTTATGGTTGAACTTCAAAGAATACTGTCAGCTTCAATGGAAATAGAAAACTCAATCACTTTAACTCAAGCAACCGAAAAAGAAGAACTTGAAAAAAATATCATAAATCCTGCAGATATAATTACCCTTGAAAAAGTTGAAATAAGCAATGAAGAACTCAAAACAGTATTAAACGGCAACAAAATTAAAAATAAAACCAATATTGAAAATGATGTGCTTTTAATCTGCAATAATCAGGTAAAGGCTCTTGCAAAAGCGTCAAGAAATTACATTCAACCTAAGAAAGTGCTGGCATGAAAAAATTTATTATAATACTACTCTTATTAATTTCAACTCGGGCATTTGCAAACGAATGCGAATATAATTGCCCCGCGCCCGATGATAATATTGAAAATGAAACAATAATAAATAAAGTAACGGGAGTAAACTTTCTGACAAAAAAAATTATAGAAAGTTTAATAGAAAAAGAATTAAACAGCGAATTAAATTCCGATGTAAAAGCCCAATTAACACTTTTTAACGTAAAAAGAACAAAACAGGGCGAATTTAAAGCATTGAAGCTGACAAGCAAAAAAATCTTATACAGAGCCCTCAGTTTAACTGATTTTGAAGCACAAAGCATTTGCGAATACAACAAAGTCATATATAAAGACAAGAAATTATACTATCCTTATGACCTGCCTTTTAAATTCAGCGGAAAAATAACGAATGAAGATATACAAAATACAATAAATTCTGCCGAATTTCAAAAAGAGCTTCAAAGAAACTACGTAAAAGTAAACGGAATAAAAATGTTTGAAGCCCTAAACCCGCAAGTTGTGTTAAAAGATAACAGAGCATACTTTACAATACATCTTAAAACATTGTTTGCACGAATAAATATAAGTTTCAGCGCTCAAATAGAGGCAGAAAATAATAAAATTGTATTAAAAGATATCACATTTAACTCAAAAAGTAATATAATAAATGAAAGCATGTCAGACAGTTTGACAAAAGACTTTAACCCGATATCATACCAAACAAAAATACTGGAAGATAAACACGGTAAGATAGATATAAAATCCGCAAAAATATCGGGAGATGAAATTCTAATAAACGGAATATATACAATAAAACAAAACTACGGCGGGGTAAATGAGTAATTTTTCAAAAATAGTAATAATAATACTTTTGGTGTTATCATTTTTCTTTATAAAAGAAAAATACGGAGAAAACATACAAAACCTGCTGACATCAACAGGTGCAATAAAGAAAATTGAACTGCCGAAATTTACAACCGATAAAGAATTTGAAGAAATAGAACCCCCGACTGAATTGCCGACGGAACTGCCTATGGCGAATGATGAAACAGAAAACAAACAGGCAGAAATATATTTTCTTGCCTTAAATGCCGATGCAAACGGAATATATAAACCAGTTACGCGTGAAATACCGCAAAATGAAGATAAACTTGATTTTGCCGTAAAAGAATTATTAAAAGGACCTAATATTGTTGAAAAGTCGATGGGCACATACAGCGAAATTCCAAAAAATACAAAACTTCTCGGCATAAAACACCAAGGGAATAAAATAATAATAAACTTAAGCGATGATTTTCAATGGGGCGGAGGAACTGACAGTATTTATTCAAGAATGATGCAGTTAATAAAGACTTCAATAAATAACAGTAAAAATAAAAAAATATATTTATATATAGACGGCAAACAGGTAAATTTCATAGGCGGAGAGGGCATTATGATATCCCAGCCCTTAAATGAAAAATCGCTTGAAATATAAAAACTATTCGGAAAGTGATTACAAAAGTAATCTTATGTGGTAAAATTTACATATATATGTTAAGGGGCGGGCAGTAACATTGTTTGAAAAATTTACCGAAAAAGCTATTGATGCAGTAAAATCAGCACAAATATATGCAATAGAATTTAACCATGAAAAAATTTACCCCGAACATTTGCTTTTAGCACTGTTAAATGATACAAACAGCTTAATAGTAAAAACATTTTTAATAAATAAAATTAAAACGGAAGATTTAAAAAAAGATATAATAAATCTTTTAAACAGCAGGGCGGTAATAAAGCCGGTTGAATATGCAGTATTCAGCGAGTCCTCAAAGGATATTTTTGAAAAGACACTGGATATAGCGAAATCTCTCGGGAATTTGTACGTTAAGCCCGAGCATTTATTTTTAGCAATTTGGGACAGCCCGAAACTTGAATTAACAAAAGTATTAAAAGATAAAGGTATTGATATAGAAAAAATGAGAGCAATGTTTTATAATGTTCTCTCATCTAATAAACATCAAAGAATACAACACCCCGAAATCATTGAAAAGCGAAGAAGAAACGATAAATCCGAAAGTATAATAAATTTAATAGAAAGTGCGGACAGTTCAAAAATATTTGATAGGGCAATAGCTAAATTATCCACATCAAATTATGAAATATTGGGAACAGAACAAATAATGCAGTCAATACTGGAGGACAGCAATTCAGATATAGTAAAAATACTTGCGGAATACGGAGTAACAGCCGAAACATTTTCGCAAAAGCTGAAAGAAATATCCGGCAGGCAGGCAGAATTTGGAGATAAACAAATCATTTTCACTCCAAACGCATTAAAAACCTTAATGATAGCATTAGATACGGTTAGAGAAGAAGGTATTGCATCAATCATGCCCGAACATATCATATTAGGACTGTTGAAATCAAAAAAGGGCATAGCTTATAACATATTAAAAGAATTAAACGTAAATGAATCACTGTTGGAAGAAAGAATACAACAGCCGATAGAAAAACAAAAAAATGAAACACTGTATATAATGCGATTAGCGAAACAAGAAGCCAGAAGAATAGGAAATAACGTAGTCGGAAGTGAATTAATATTATTGGGAATAGTGCTTGAAGCAAACTCAATAGCAGCCGAAATACTTAGAGATTTAGGAGTAATAGTAAAAGACGCAAGAGAAGTCATAGAAAAATTAATCGGCACGGGCGAAGAATATACAAGCGGAGAAATAACATTCAGTCAGCGGGCAAAATTAATACTGGAAGACGCTTGGAATATAGCAAAATCACAAAACAAAACAAAAACAACGGCAGATGACCTGCTTATAGCAATATGCAATCAGCCCGACTCTGTAGCAATGAAGGCATTAAGTATATTAGGGGTAGATTCACTTGAAATCAGACAGGGAATTAAGAACAGACTTGAGAACTTCGGTTTATGAACTGTTAGCACCTGCAAATAATAAGCAAACGGCAAAAAAGGCAATACTGGCGGGAGCCGATGCAGTTTATATCGGATACAACTTATATGGTGCAAGGGCGCAAGCAGGCAACTCCTTTGAAGATATAATTGAAGTCATAGAATTTGCTCATATTTACAGAGCAAAAGTTTATATTACCTTGAATACGATTTTAAAAGATGAAGAATTAAATTCTATTGAAAAATTAATACATCAGCTATATGAAATAAAAGCTGACGGAATAATCATTCAAGATATGGGGATATTAGAGTTAAATCTGCCGCCGATACCTATAATAGCAAGTACGCAGTGCCATAATTACACCGTTGACAGAATAAAATTCCTTGAAAAAACAGGTTTTAAGCGCGTAATTTTACCGCGGGAAACGAGTTTAAAGGAAATAGAAGAAATAAAAGAAAATACAAACATAGAACTGGAAAGTTTTGTCCATGGGGCATTATGCGTATCATACAGCGGACAGTGCTATTTAAGTTATGCAATCGGAGGCAGAAGCGCTAACCGGGGCGAATGCGCACAGCCTTGCAGAAGAAAATACTCGCTTATTGACGCAAACGGAAATGAAATAATAAAAAATAAATATATATTAAGCCTTAAAGATTTTAATCTCTCTGAAAGGATTGAAGAATTAATATTGGCGGGTATAACCTCATTTAAAATAGAGGGCAGATTAAAAAATGAAACATACGTGGTAAATATAACCTCATATTACCGTGATATAATTGATAAAGTATTAAATACATACGGATTAAAGCGCGCTTCACAAGGCATAAGTAAAAATCCGGTTGTAGCTGATATATATAAAAGTTTTAACCGGGGATTTACGGAATTTAATATAACAGGGAACGGAAAAAATATCGCAACCGTAAATTATTCATCATCTTTAGGCGAATTTATCGGAATTACGGAAAGCACCAAAAAAAATTATTTTAAGTTAAATACAAATATATTAAATAACGGCGACGGAATATGCTTTTTTAATGAATATAACGAGCTAATCGGTACAAATATTAATAAAACGGAGGGGAATATAATATACCCCGCAAACATAAAAGGAATAAAAGCGGGAACAAAAATTTACCGCAATTACAATAAAGAATTTGACGATGAAATATCAAAAGCAGAGCCTGTAAGAAAATTACCCGTTAACATAAAAGTGCGGGAAACTTCTATGGGATATCTTTTTATAATGACGGATGAAGAACAAAATTCAAGCTGTTATATGGTTTCCAAGAAATATGAAGCGGCACAGCAGCAAGAAAAAGCCAAAAATACAACGGCAATACAATTGTCAAAAACAGGCGGAAGTGAGTTTGAAATTATAAAAACTGATATAAAATTAAAAGAAATTCCTTTTATAAGAGTAAGCGAAATAAATGAAATAAGAAGACAGTTAATAGAAAAATTAAGAAAAATAAGAAGAAAAAACTTTAAACAAAGCGAAAGAAAAACATTAATAAATAAAATTCAATACCCCGAACCCGAGCTTGATTACAAAGCAAATATATCAAATGCAAAAGCAAAACAATTTTATATAAAACGAGGTGTTAATGTAAAAGAATATGCGCTTGAACTTCAAAAAAATACAAAGAATAAAGATTTAATGACATCAAAATACTGCATAAAAAATCAACTTGGATTATGCTCTAAGCAGACTCCGAAAAAGAAATACAAAGAACCATTCGTTTTAAAAGACGAATTCAACAAGGAATACCTTGTTGAATTCAATTGTAAGGATTGTATTATGAAAATAAGGAGTTGGGATTAAGATCTTTTTAAAGTTGAATAAGCGGGGTTTGAAGCTATTAAGTTAGCTATAGAAGTCATTTGATTGCCGTCTTTTGTATATAATTTAGATAAATAGTTTAATCTTTTAACTAATTTAGAATCAGCTGTTTTTAAAGAGGGGTTAACTTGAGTGAAAGAAATCCAAGTTTTAACTTCTGTATTCCAAGCTCTTACTTCTTCTTCGTAAGTTTTAGTATTTTCGTGATGTACGCTTTCGTGAGCTATTAAGCAGGCAACAGCTTCAACGGGAGCGGTTTTATAATTAGAACTGATTAATATAACAAGTGAACCATCTGCAGTTTTAGCGGTAACAGCTTCGCAAGTGCCATAGCCTAAAGCCTCTAAGTTTCTGAACATAATTCTTATAGGTTTGTTTGTAGAATTTTGACCTTGAATTACATTAAGAACTTTGTAATTATTCATAACTTCTAACTTGTGTAATGCTTCCAATAAAACAGGCTGCTTTGTATTAGCCGAATAATCAGCTGCAAATACAGCATTTACGCTCAACAAAACTAATGCGCTAAAAAGCACAAAAACTCTCTTAATTAATTTCATAACAGGGAATCCTTTGAACAACTATCTTCTACAATTAATGTAAGTTTTTAACTCATCCTTACAAAATAGTTATCGGCAGATTAAAAAAAAACTTTAGTTTTTTAATTGAAATTTTTAAGTTTTTGTTACATTTCTTATCATTTTATAGTATAATGCTTATAAAAAGGGGATTTTTCATGTTTGATATAGGGATAATAGGAGCTGGACCTGCGGGTTATACTGCAGCAATCAGAGCAAGCCAAGAAGGGATGAGCGTAGTACTTTTTGAAAAAGGAGAAATCGGAGGCACCTGCTTAAATCGCGGATGTATTCCGACAAAAACAATACTTCACAGCGCAAAAGTATATTCAGAAATATTAAACAGCGAAAAATACGGTATTACTGCCGAAAATATAGGTTTTAATTATGAAAAAGTAACCCAAAGAGCTAAGACGGTTTCAGAAAAAATCAGAAAATCTTTAACGGGATTAATAAAAAGCTATGGAATAACAATTGTTGAAGAACAAGCTCAAATAGAAAGCGGCAACATTATAAAAACCGCGCAAAATACTTATGAAGTAAAAAATATAATTATTGCAGCAGGCTCAAAACCAAACAAAATAAGTTTTAACGGCAATTATGATAAAGATTTTATATTAACCTCTGATGACATTTTGAACATGACAACATTGCCCGAAAGCATTTTAATTGTAGGGTCTGGGGCAATAGGTATTGAATGGGCAAGAATATTATCCGCATTTAAAGTAAAAGTAAGTGTTGCAGAAATTATGGAAAAACTCCTGCCATCCGCTGATTATGAAATATCAGCACGCTTAGAGCGAATATTTAAAAAGAGCCGTATTGATTTTTATACGTCATGTTCAATAGATGAAATTCAAGGAAATAAAATTAAATTATCAAACGGAAAAGAAGTTGAAGCAGAAAAAGTATTACTTGGCGCAGGCAGAGCTGTCGAGCTTAACTTCGGCAATATTTCAAAAAATTTAGACATAAAAAAATATGTAAATACCGACTGTAATTTTAAAACTAATATAGCTAATATTTACGCCATAGGCGATATAAACGGAAAATCCATGCTCGCACACAGTGCAATGAAACAGGCGGAAGAAGTTATTGAATATATAAAAACGGGCAAATGTAATTTATTTAATCCCAATCTGGTTCCTGCGGTAATATACGGTTCACCCGAAATTGCATATATAGGAAAAACAGAGCAAACACTTCAACAAGAGGGAATTAATTATAAAAAATCCGTATTCCCGATATCAGCACTGGGCAAGGCTTATGCAGAGGATAAAATAGAGGGCTTTATAAAAATACTCGCAGCGGAAGATGAAATCTTAGGCGCACATATAATATCAGAAGAAGCAAGTGCTATGATTGAACAAACAGCAATAGCTATGACAAATAAAATTCCGCCTAAAGAAATAATAAAAACAATCTTTGCACATCCGACATATTCCGAGGGAATAGGCGAATGCCTTTTAGGTCTCTATAATAAGGCAATTCACGTACCTCAAAACAAAGAGGAGAAATAATAAAAGAAACGAACGTAATAATTACAATACTTTTTGAAAACTTATTTTGTTGTTTAGTTCTATATAATTATGTAATTTTTGCAACAGAACCGGTGAAAAGTTATAAACATTATCGGCAGGGATAATTTTTATAAATGAGTTAAAACCGTCTTTTTGGGCAACAGAGGCAATAAATTCTTTTTTATAAGCCTTAAAAAGAACACTCCCCGTTTTAAACTGAATTTCTTCAATTGAATAATTATGTGCGTTAATTGCAGCAAGTAAAAGATATAAAAGGTTTTCGGATGAGGTCTTATAAGATTTTGAAAAATCACTGCTGACTGAAGCGCTTTGAGCAGGAACGCTGTTTGCAGCAGGGATAACATTATCCGCATTTGCTTTGCAAGGTATAAAACTCAATAAAGTTATTATTAATGTAATGATTGCTGATTTTTTCATTAAATTTCCATCCACGATTTACCTGCAAAAATATCGATTTTTAAAGGAACAAGGAACGGTTGATTAAGCTCCATTGCATTTTTAACCAACATTTTTACCTCATCAGTTTCATTATTTAAAGTTTCAATAACAATTTCATCATGCACCTGGATGATTATTTTAGATTTAATGTTATTTTTTATAAAGTCATTATGAAGTCTGACCATAGCAAGTTTCATAACATCCGCGGCACTGCCTTGAATTGGCGCATTAATTGCAGCGCGCTGAGCCGCTTCTTGAATTTTTCCGTTAGTTGAAAGCAGCCCCGAGCTTAAATAGCGTTTTCTTCCCCACAATGTTTCCACATAACCGTGAGCATAAGCAAATTTAACGGTTTCATCCATATATGTTTTAACATCGGGGTATGTTTTAAAGTATTTATCAATAAAGTCCTGCGCTTCAAAAGGCGAAATACCAAGGCTTGAAGCCAAACCGTAGCGTGATTGTCCGTATACAATACCGAAATTAACCGCTTTAGCTTTAGAACGCATTTCTTTTGTAACTTCTTCGGGGCTGACTCCAAAAACCTTGCTTGCAGTTGATGTATGAACATCCTCATCCTCGCAAAATGCTTCAATAAGATTATCATCACGTGATATATGTGCTAAAAGCCTTAATTCTATTTGTGAATAATCAGCCGAAATTATAACATTTTCGGAATTTTCAGCGGTGAAAGCACCTCTTATTCTGTTCCCCAGTTCTGTTCTTGTAGGAATATTTTGCAAATTGGGATTTGATGATGACAATCTTCCCGTTGTGGTTATTGTTTGATTAAAACTTGTATGTATTCTGTTATCTTCGGGGCTTCTCAATTCGGGCAATGTTTCTACATAAGTGCTTTTTAGTTTGGCGAGGTGTCTTTGCTCTAAAATATCTCTTGCTATTTGGTGCTCCTCTGCCAGATTTTCCAATACTTTAGCACTTGTAGAAAATCCCGTTTTAGATCTCATTCCTTTTGCTTTAAGATTAAGTTTGCCAAAAAGTATATCTCCCACCTGCTTTGGCGAATTTATATTAAACTTTTCGCCGGCTTCTTCGTATATTTTAGCTTCAATTACGGCTAATTTGTCGTTAATCTCCGTATCAATGGCACTTAAACAGTTAACATCAATATGTGCGCCGTTTTTTTCCATTTGCGACAAAACAATTGTTAACGGCACTTCAATATTATATAATAGATCAAGCTCTTTCTCATCAAGATTTTTCGACCAATACTCCGTTAAAAGCAAGGTTGCAAAAGCATCATCACAAGCATAAGAAGCCGCATCTTCAATCGGCACTGTTTCTATTGTTAATGAAGCCGAGCTGTTTTTCAACAGCTGTTCATATTCAACCATAATATAATCAAGGTAATCACTTGCCTGCTGTTTAAGCCCATGCTTGCGAGAAGAATCTTTTATATAGCTTGCAAGCATTGTATCAAAAATAATATTTTTCATCGGCATTGAGTGATGACACAGAACATGGTAATCATATTTAGCATTTTGCAATGTTTTTGCAATATTTTCATCCGCAAGTACGGGAGCTAAAGCATTTATTACTGTTTCAAGCTCCAATTGCTGTCCTACGAGGTGAAAAACAGGAATATAGTATGATTTAACCAAATCACTTTTCGCTTCATCAATTTTAACTCTGCCGTTTTTTGCCTGTATTCGCTCACAATATGCAATGGAAATTCCGACTAAATCGCACTCAAGCGGATTTATGCCTGTTGTTTCCACATCTATTGAAAATATTGTTTGGTTTTTTAAAGCATTAACAAGGCTGTTCAATTTTTCAACGGTATCAACTATATTTTTTTCGTGGTTATATTCTTTATGTGATGTTTCAATTAGCATTTCACCAAGTCCGAGTCCTAATTGCATTTGTCCTTGAACAGAAGCGTTTGTATCTTGATTTAAGCAATGCTCGGCTATCTTTGCTTCCATTGAACCAACCTTAAACGGCTTTAATATATTTTCGGAATTTTTTAAGAAATTATAAAACTGATTTTTCTTAAAGAATTCAATTACCGCATCATAATTTGGCATTTCAAGTTTTGCACAGTCAAAATCAAAGTCAATATCTAAATTTCGTTGAATTGTTGCAAGCTCTTTGCTTAAAAAAGCAATTTCTTTGCCCTCAGTCAGTTTTTTATTAAGTGCTTTTTCCGTTACCTCATCAAGATGTTCATATATTTGCTCAAGTTTATCAAACCTTGCAAGGAGTTTACATGCAGACTTTTCACCTATTCCCTTAATTCCGGGGATATTATCCGAACTGTCACCCGATAACCCTTTATAATCGGTTATTTGATAAGGATAAACTCCCATTTTATCATAAACTTTATACCAATCAAACTCAACCAGCTCGCCTTTTGAGGGCATTATTACTTCAATATAGCCTTCTCTGTCCACAAGCTGAAAAGAATCTCTGTCACCCGTCAGGATGTATGTTTTATGCTGCTTTTGCTTTGCTTTTGAGGCAATTGTACCTATAACATCATCAGCTTCATACCCTTCTTTAGTTAAAATAGGAATATTTAAAGCCTGCAAACCCTCAACAATTAATGAAAGCTGGGAACGCAGAGTATCGGGCATACTTTCGCGGTTTGCTTTATATTCGGAATACATTTCCGTTCTGTAAGTATGCCTTGAAACATCAAAAGCAACGGCAATTGCGTCGGGTTTTATCGTATTATTTTGAAGTAAATCAAACACCGCCTTAAAAAATCCGAATACCGCCCACGTTGGCTGATTATCCGTTGTTTTCATTGCCGTTCGTTCAAGCGCAAAAAAGTATCTGTACGCCAGAGCATGCCCGTCTATTAATAAAAAATTCTTATCCTGCATAATAATCCCAATTCAACATATTAATATTTTATTGGATTTAAGATTTTTTCTCAATAAAATATAAATTTACATTTCGGAACTTAATCTAATTTAAACTGCTTTTGATATTCTTCTTTGCCTGTTAAAGAGTTTTGTTCTGACTTTAGCAGTACAAAATTTTCTAATACCAATACGTCTAAATCGGTATACATAAAGCATTTATAAGCATTTTCGGGAGTATTTACAATAGGCTCGCCTCTAATGTTAAACGAGGTATTCACTACAACCGAGCAATCCGTTAATTTTTTAAATTCGTTTATAATACTCCAATATCGGGGATTAACTTTTTTTGATACGGTTTGAATACGCGCAGAATAGTTTACGTGCGTTATAGCAGGCAGAATTGAGCGGTACGCTTTTAATTTATCAATACCTTTATAATTTTTTTCTTCATCTGTTAATTCCGTTTTAATTTTATCGGATATCGGCTGAGTTAAAAGCATATAGGGCGATTTTTTACCCTCTTTTATAGCAAAATAGTTTTCTGCGTCTTCTTCAAGACAACTCGGAGCAAATGGGCGGAAAGACTCGCGTTTTTTTATAGCCAAATTAAGATTTCTTTGCATATCGCGATTTCTGGGGTCAGCAAGTATGCTTCTGTTGCCTAAAGCTCTCGGCCCGTATTCCATTCTGC
This sequence comes from Candidatus Gastranaerophilales bacterium, assembly GCA_947587605.1. Classification (GTDB taxonomy): domain Bacteria; phylum Cyanobacteriota; class Vampirovibrionia; order Gastranaerophilales; family Gastranaerophilaceae; genus Avigastranaerophilus. The sequence goes on along the minus strand of CANPYB010000026.1, from coordinate 4,328 downwards.
CTGCAAAATGACCTATACTTTTACCCTCTGAAATATAACGAGCTATTACTTTTGCAGTTTCATCTTCACTATCATATTTTGTATATTTTGCGTTATATTTATTTAATGTTTCAAGTATTTCTTCATCAGAATATTCAGGGCCTAAGAGACTGCCCTTTTGCGAGTCATCAGGATTAACTTTACGCTCATTATTTAATCCCATATAATAAACTGCAAGCACAGCGCCCAATGCACCGCCTGCATCACCTGCCGCGGGCTGAGTCCAGATATTTTCAAACGGCCCGTTTTTTAATATATTACCGTTAGATACGCAATTTAATGCAACACCGCCTGCCAAACACAGATTTTTTAACCCGGTTTGTTTATAAACATAATTGGCAAGTTTCAGTATTATTTCCTCCGTAACTGCCTGCACACTTGCTGCCATATCCATATCACTTTGCGACAACGCCGTTTCGGGTTTACGGGGCGGACGGTTAAAAAGTTTTTCAAATTTTTTATTATACATATAATCGGTTGTACAGTATCCGAAATACTCTTGATTTAACCAGAAAGACCCATCCTCTTTAACGTCAATAAGTTTTTCAAGAATTAAATCTTTATAAATCGGCTCACCATAAGGCGCTAATCCCATTACCTTATATTCGCCCGAATTGACTTTAAATCCTAAAAATCCCGTAAATGCACTGTATAAAAGCCCCAGTGAATGCGGAAATTCTATTTTTTCTTTTATTTCGATTTTATTGCCTTTGCCTATGCCCCACGTCGTTGTATCCCATTCTCCTACACCATCTAAACATAATATAGCCGCTTCTTCAAATGGTGACGGGTAAAATGCGCTTGCGCAGTGTGATTCATGGTGTGTTGTAAAATATATGGGACACTTTAATCTTTTATCAAAATGCTTATCTATTTGACCCGGAATAAACAACTTTTTATTCATCCACACAGGCATGGCATTTATAAAACTTCTCATACTGCAAGGAACATAAGCCATTGCCGTTTCAAGTATTCTTTCAAACTTAACAAAAGGTTTTTCGTAATAAACAACGCCTGATAGCTGTTCCGGCTCAATGCCTGCTTCCTTTAAACAATAATTAACGGCATTAGCGGGATATTCACTATCTTGCTTTATTCTTGTAAATCTTTCCTCCTGCGCTGCAGCTATTATTTCGCCGTCTTTAATTATAGCCGCTGCACTATCGTGATAATATGCACTTATTCCAAGTAAATATGTCATTTTTTCCTTACCTAAAACTGATATTCATAATCAGTATTATTATTTTCGTATTTTTTCCAGTATGTTTGAATTTGCGGTTTTTTAAGTCTTAACCTGTCGCGTTTAACAAGTTTCATAATTAGTCCTGTCGGCATAACCGCAACAATATATCCTATTGCAAGTACAATTATTGCCGGATATTTCCCTATAAAATGCCCGATTGTATCCAAAATCCGCTTAAATTTTAGAGCAAATGCAGAGCTTATAAAGGATATTAAAGATAATAAGATGAATAAAATTAATATCCTTACCGCCCATATATCGACCCCGCGTTTATACAAAACAAATGCGGGTATCCACGGCAATAAAAATAAAGTAAGAGCAAATTTCTTTTCTTCTTTTATTTTCATTAGTTTCAGCCTAAATTATGGTATATACAAACGGAGATACAGGCGAAGTTCCTACAGCTATTAATAATATTAACAGTATTAAAAATAGTATAACCGGAACTATCCAATAGGCTTTTTTACTCCATAAAAATTTTAAAATTTCCACTAAAAAATTTTTTCTTTTCATTACTTATCCTTTTCATTTATTAATTTTAATAATTCTTGTGCTTCTTCATGTTCAGGCAGTAATTTTAATAAATCATCCAAATGCTCTTTAGCTTTTTCATAATCATTTTGCTCATACTTACATTTTGCCAGATTTAACAATACCTCAGTATTATTCGGCACTGCTAATTTTACCAAATTAAATAATAGATACGCATCATGGAATTGACCTAATTTCATATATACTAAAGCAAGTAAATTTGATATTTCACTGTCGGGAGATATTGCATAGGCATCTTCTAAGAGTTGTTTTGCATTTTCCCAGTTATTTTCACTGTAGTAAATTCTTGCAAGATTAAATAATACTTTTACGTCTTGAGCATTATTTTTTATCAATTCCGTTAAAATATCCTTTGCTCTCTCTTTATTATTCATTGCCATATAATTTAATGCCATACTTAATTGCATATAAGGCGGAATATTTCCTTGGGCTATAATTTTATCGTATAACTCCTGCGCCTTTTTAAAATCAGACATTAATTGAAAATAATTTCCGTACTCAAAAATTATATAGATGTTATCAGGTGCAATTTCAAGCGCTTTTTTAAAGTTTTCTTCAGCCCTGTCAAAAAATTTACGGGATAAATAAATAACGCCTAAATCTTTATAAGCAAGCGCAAAATCAGGCTCGCTTTCAATTATTTTTTTTAGTATTTCTTCTGCCTTGTCAGTATCTTCCGTCTTTGCACATAAAAGTGCATATTCATATAACAAATCAGAGCTTATATATCCCGATGTAATTATATTTGCATAAATTACCTTTGCCGCCTGATACATTCTGCGTTTTGAATACAATGAAGCTAAATGCAGTTTTAGAGGATAAGAATTCAAATTAAATGTGATTAGCCTTTCAAGTATTTCGCAGGCTTTATCAAGCTCTCCCGCTTCATCATAAGCACAAGCTAAATTATATTCATAATTTTCTTTATCCGGATACAAACTTAAGAGCTCACTAAATACATCTATTGCAGATTTGAAATTTTTTGATTTTAATAACGCCATTCCGTATAAGTTTAAATAATAATCTTTTTTTTCTTTTTCAATCGTTAATTTTAAATAATTTACCGCCTCATCAAATTTACTTTGAGAATAATATGCCGCCCCAATGTTATATAATATTGACGGCTGAGAATTATCTTTTTCCAATGCCTTTTTAAAATATTCAATAGCGGTATCCGTATTATTAATATTAAAATATATATTCCCTATTTTATTAAAATATTTATAATCGTTAGGATTTATTTCAGAGGCTTTTAAAAGGTACTCTATCGCCTTATCATAATTCATTAACTCAATATAAGCACTTGATAAAATTTCGTAAATTTGCTCGTCTTCACTGTTTAAAGAAAACATTTTATCTTCAAGGTCCAGAGCATTTTGAAATTTTCTTTGCTTCATTAAACAAATACACAATGTTTTATAAGCATCAATATACTCACTGCGAAGCTCTATTACTTTAAGCAGTATTTCTTCAGCTTTCTTTAGTTTGTTTTTTTCCAAATAAATAGTTGCAAGATAATAAAGAGAAACGGCATCATCCTCATTAATTTTAAGAAGTTTTTTAAAATTTTCTTCCGCCTCATCAAAACATCCTAAATTAATATTGCATAGCCCGAGCAATTTTTCCGTTTCATAATCTCTTTGAATTTCTTTCGAATTTTCAATTATCAAGTCTTTTGCTGATTGGCAGTCTTTTAAATCTATTAACTTTAATATTTCATTTCTATTCATTTTATTACTGTAATTCAATAATAATACTAAAATACAACTACTTGTATATTATAACAAATTACAATAAAAGAACAACAATTGAAAAAAACGTGATTTTATGTTCTAATAGTAAAGATTAAAAGGTTAGGGGAGATATGAAAATGACCGAAAGAACTTTTATAGCAATAAAGCCCGACGGAGTTAAAAGAAACCTCATAGGCAGGATAATTACAAGATTTGAAGAAAAAGGCTATAAAATAATCGGTTTAAAGTTATTATTACCGACTATAGAACATGCTGAAAAGCATTATGCCGAACATAAAGGTAAGCCGTTCTATCCTCGTTTAATAAAATATATAACATCAGGTCCGATTGTAGCTATGGTAATTGAAGGCCCTAACGTAATAGCCGAATCAAGGAAAATGATGGGCGCAACAAAACCCGAAAATGCCGACGCCGGAACTATCAGATTTGAGTATGCCGTAAGTCAAGAATTTAATATAATCCACGGTTCTGACAGCCCTCAAAGCGCCGAAAGAGAAATCGCAATATATTTTAAAGAAGATGAAATTTGTTCAAATTGGACTACCATGTTAGAGATGTTAATGAATGAAGAACAAAAATCACTTTAGTTTTGAGCTTTTAAAAGAAGATAAAGAAACACACGCAAGGGCAGGAATATTGCATACTCCGCACGGAGATATAGAAACACCTATTTTCATGCCCGTCGGCACACATAGCGCCGTTAAAATGATGACTAAACACCACTTAGAAGAAACAAAAGC
>CANPYB010000025.1 GCA_947587605.1 Candidatus Gastranaerophilales bacterium | reverse complement strand
CAAGAAATATCAAGAGACTCTTTATCAAATGATACTAAAAATTCACTTGGTTCAACTCTAACTGTATTCCAATTAAACAAAGAGCAAGAAAAAGAAATTATAGACTTGTTAAACAAAAAAGAACAACCCCAAAAGGATTCTGTTGAAATTAAAGAAGAGAATACAGAAAATTCAAAAATGCTTATTGAAAATGCTAAAGAAAATTTAAAAGATGCCATACAAAATCTTGATTCAGACCAAATGGAAGAATTATTCAAAGAAATATTAAATGCGATGGGTTATATTGCAGAAAGAACGAAAAAAGGTGCTGATCGTGGTATTGATATTTTTGCTTCCAAGGATGGTTTAGGACTGGAAGAACCTAGAATTTTTGTTGAAGTAAAACACCGCAAAGGGCAAATGGGGGCTCAAGAAATAAGAACATTTATTGGTGGCAGACAAGTTAATGATAAATGTCTATATGTTAGTACCGGTGGTTTTACAAAAGAAGCCAGATATGAAGCTGAACGTTCAAATACTCCGCTAAAGCTGATAAATATTGATGATTTAGCTAATTTATTGTCATTACACTATGATAAATTTTCTGCGGAGGGTAAAACTCTTTTACCGCTTAAAAAAGTATATTTACCGCTTAATTAATATATTTGAATTTTTTCTAGCAAATATTATTAATAAATATATAAAATTTAAGAATATTTTATTTACCCATTCGAGATTTAGCATTCTATAAAATTATATAAATCTATCGGTTCAAATTAAAGTAAATTAATAAAATCACACAAATTGATTCTTTGAGAATGCTTAAAAGTTTTAGAAAGTCTTAAAATGGTAGATTTTTTTATTTAAAAATGCTATTTAATTAGTATTTATGTTATACTAAGAACATGAATGCACTTTTTAATAATATAATAAATTGGTTTAAAGAATATCCATTATCTTTTCATATTTTTAATTGGGTATTGCCAGTTATAATACCAACAATTGCCATAATAATATTCTTTTTTGTTTTGAAAAAATTAGGACTTATTATTTCGGTAAATCATAATTTAATTTTGGTTATGAATATTTCATGTCAGTTGCTTTATTTTAGTTTTCTTTTGTTAATTAATAATATTGCATTATATTATTTTTATGAACCTAAAAAACAAAACAATCATTTTACATTATCAATATTATTTTCAATTATACTTTTATTAGTATATATTGCCGCAACAATATTTGTATTAACAAACTGTGCGAACTGTGGTATAAAATTAATTACTTTGATACTTATAATATCAATAATTGCATCTTGTTTTAGTGTATATATGTATTCTAAAAACAAAAAAGCCTCATTTAATATAAAAAATGATGAAAGTGCTAAAATTTCTGAAGAAAGAAAAGATAAGTCTAAAATAATAGAAGATAGGATTAAGTCCAATGACTAACAGTATAATTATAAGAGATATAATTGAAGTTGAACAACCATTGGGAACATTTTTAGTAGTAAAAATGCTTCCTGAAGACTTGTTGAGTATATCATGCCCTGATAAAAGATCATATAATCCAGAATTAGAAGAATATATTGGAATTCAAAGAGATATTAAACCAAAAAAAGTACACGGAATTCAAGAATTTATAAATACCGCAGATGCAACTATTCCTAATACAATAATAGGAGTTTTATTAAAAGACTATTATTCATATGATTCTCAAAATAAAATTCTTAAAATTGATAAGAATGAAAATGCTTTTAAAATTATAGATGGACAACATAGAATAAAAGCTTTTGATGGGACTTTACAGTTGCAAGGTAAATTTGAACTAATTGTAACAATATTTTTTGATGCAGATATTAATGACCAAGCTTATATTTTTTCTATAATTAATACTACGCAATCAAAACTTGACCCTTCTTTAGTACAAGATTTAGCGGAACTATCTAAAATAACAACTCCAGAAAATGTTGTTCATACATTGGCAAAAGTTTTTAATTCCGAAAGCGATAGCCCTTGGTTTCAGGCAATTAAAAGATTAGGGCGAAAAGATCAGACTTCTCAGAATGGAATAATTTCACAATATTCATTTAATAAGTCAATATTACAATATATGTATGACAAAAAATATAATTTTAAAATTAGGAATATACTTATTAAAAATAATGATAATAGAGAAAAACTAAAAAATCTTGATATAGATGAAAAAAAATATATATTTTGGAATTTTTATATAAATTACAAAGAAAATATAATATATAAAGTTCTTTATAGTTATTACGAAGCATTGAAAGAATTTTTCGGTAAAGAGAAATGGTGTAATGAAAATTCAATACTTTGTAAAACATCTGGCTATGATGCTTTTATGAAATTATTTTTAGATTTTTATAATTTTGCACAAAAAGACATTGAAAAATTAAAACAAGTAAAATTTTATAAAGAAATACTAGAACAATCTTACAGAAATATTGATATAGATACTGATGCCAATAGATTAGGGGCTGCAGGAGCTTCAAATTTGTATAAGATATTAAAAGAAAGATTTCCTAATGAAAAATAAATTTTTTAATAATATTATTTTCTAAATCTTTAATATTATAAACAGTATCTAAAACATCAAAAGTTTCTTCTAAGTTATGTCTTGCACTATTCCAAGCACAACCGTCAGTAAACCAAATAAAAGTTACACCATCTATTGTTGAAACTTCTTGAGCAAGAGTTTTATAACTTCTTGCGGTTTCGTTTAGTTTTGAACCACCGCTTGAATAGAAGTTAGTTTCAATTACATAAATTTGTTTATCTGTTTTTATAACAAAATCAAATCGTTTTTCAGTTTTACCTTTATTAGATATGGCGGATAAATTTACATTCCATTTTTGCTCAATTTCGTGGATATACATTTCTTTAAAGTAATTTTTACCTTTGATAAATCCGGCTTTTTGAATGTAACTTTCAACAAGGTTCTCCATTAAATGTCCGCCACGATTTTTTCGACCATTACTGTCTAATCCTGTTTCAACACCTGTTATATAATCAACCAAGTTACTTACAATATGGTTTTCAAGTAAATCAAATAATTTAGTTTTACGCATAAACATTTTATATTCATCTATGCTGTAATTTTGCTTTTTAAAAGAAAATTTATATTCTCCTTCTAAATCTGTTACAGATATTTCGCAAGAACGAACAGCCAAAAGAAGAGGAATACATTTAAGGGTTTCAGGATATTTTTTAATAATGTTTTCAAAGTCTTGCTCTATATTTTTAGAACCAACCAAAGCATTTAAAATATTTAATTCTACTTTTATTTTATCAACATTTTTATTTACTTTATCAAAGTCAACGTAATAGCAGTAGTCTGAAATACAAGGTTTAAAAGTTGACAGCCATTCCTTAAAATTCCTTTTCATTAATAATTCCTCACTAATACTTCCGTTATTTTGCCTCTGCCATCAGGATTTGCGTTAATAGCTCGTGTTGCAAAAACCCTTTTGATATTATAATTTTCGTATAATTCATTAACTAATTTTGTATCAGAATTGGATAGCAAGAACTTTACCCCTTTATTGTCTAATTCATCGCAAACATCTCTAAGTTTAATTTGCATATCAAGGTCAAATCCGTCTTTCGTGTATGAAGTAAAACTGGATGTTGCATTTAAGGGAACATAAGGTGGATCGAAATACACAAAGTCGCCTTTTTTAACTTTTGATAGAATTTGCGAAAAATCTGCACATTCAATGTCAGTGTTTTTCAATAATTCGGAACAATTCAAAAGATTATTTTCATCAACAATTCTCGGATTTTTGTAATTACCGAAAGGCACATTAAATTCGCCTTTTGAATTTACCCGATATAATCCGTTAAAACAAGTTCTGTTCAGATATATAAAACGACTTGCCTTTTGAATATCAGACCAATTCTGATACTCTTGCGTGCGGTCAATATTTCTTATTTCCATAAAATATTCTTTAGTGATTTTGTGTTTTTTTAAATCCTTAATAAGCTCATTAACATTATCTCTTACAACTTGATAAAGGTTTATAAGTTCTTCGTTGGTATCGGAAATGTAAGCATTATTAGGTTGAAGTTCAAAAAATAATGCACCACCGCCGATAAAAGGTTCAAAATATCTGTTGTATTTTTTTAGCATGTTCTTAATTAGTTCAAACATAAGCTGACGTTTACCGCCAACCCATTTAACTATTGGGTATGTTTCATCTTTTAGTTTTTCTAAAACTACTGCCATTTTGATTCCTTAAACTCATGTTCAAACCTTTTAATTGAAAGGTCTAAATATTCTTTTTCTTTATCTATTCCTATAAATTTTCGTCCCAATCTTAATGATATTATACCAGTAGTTGAGCTTCCTGTGAATGGATCGAGAATTAAATCGCCTTTATTAGTTGAAGCCAAAATAATTCTTCTTAACAATTCTAAAGGTTTTTGTGTCGGGTGTTTTCCGAAAGTTTTTTCGCTTTGTTTTGGAGTATCAATTTGCCAAACTGAACGCATTTGTTTGTTTGGCTTCTTAAGTTCATCTTTGCCCCAGTCTCCATTTTTCATTGTTTCATAATTGAAGGTATGTTTGGCTTTCGGGTTTTTCTTTGCCCATAACAATGTTTCATGGCTTGCTGTAAAATATTTGCAAGTCATATTTGGCGAAGCGTTCGGTTTAAACCAGCAGATATCATTTAGAATTTTAAACCCTTTTTTTTGCAAAGCAAAACCGCAGGCATAAATTGAATGATAAGTTCCTGAAATCCAAATTGTGCCATTTGGTTTTAAAACTCTTTTACAGGCATTAATCCACTTTTGATGAAATTCAAAATCTTCTTCCAGTCCTTTACTTTCATCCCACTTAGCTTTATTTACACAAACAACTTTACCTGATTTACAAGTTATTCCGCCGTTAGATAACATATAAGGAGGATCTGCAAAAATCATATCAACAGATTCAGGAGTTGCCTTATTAAGTATTTCAATGCAATCACCCATAAAGAGCTTTATATTGTCTTTTTCATAGTATTTTTTCATAAACTTATATTACATCAAATTATATTTTTTATCATGTCGGGGAAAAGTTGCCAAAATCGAACGAAAAATTAAGGGTTTCAGCGAGGCGATTTTCCGAATTTTTGCCATCAAATCCAAATATAGTTTGAAAAATAAAATCGGGGAAATTTCCCCGGCTCAAACCACTTGAAATTAGATTAAAACAGAGTTAATATAAATTTGTGAATGTCGAAAGCCAATATTCACGTATAAATTGAATAATAAAAATCTTGGTTCGTTTCCAGCCTGAGGGAAGTAATACTCAAACTAAGTGATCCAAATAATCAAACTAAGTGTCTTTTTGCAAAGAGTAATTTGTCAGTTACGTTTAGTTTGCGTATTTTGGAAAAGTTTAATTTTAAAATTAGCAAAAAATTAACACAAGTCTCAGAATTTTTTAATTGATACAATGCAGACATACATTCATTCTTGGCGAGAAGAATTCGAGCCTTAGAATGATGGATGCAAAATTCTTACATACAAGCAATCTGTTGATTGCGTAGTTATTAAAGAATTCTTGCCAATACTCTGAAATGGTGTTCCAATGCTTCCGAGTTGGATTTATGGTGTTTGTGCTATGAAAACGACTTATATATATTTTATTGCTCCAAATTTTATGCTAAATTAAAAAAGTAGTGTTTTCAAGTTTGAGGCTAAATTTATGAAAAAAGTTAAAATTGCGGTGTTAAAAACTACGTTTCAGGAAGATTTGGCAAAAGAATACGGAGTTGAAGGCTTATCTACCTGCCCTTTTCATAAAGAGGGACAAACGTATTTAGCGGATTATGCCAAACCCGAAGGTTTTTGCGATGAGGCTTGGAAAGCAATTTATCAATATGTTTTTGCACTTGCTCATGGTGCGGATAAATCAACATTTTATTTTAACGACTGGATAAAAACCAAAGGTGTTGCGATTTGTTCTTGTAATGACGGACTTCGCCCCGTTATTTTTAAACTCGAAGCAACGGATATTGAAAGTAAGTCAAATTAACAATAGTAAAGAGTAATTATTCAATCGGTTCTTGTGAGTAATGAATATTACTTATTTTCCATTCATTATTTCTAAGAACTAAATATTGAGTTTCTCTGCCTTTTGTGTGGATTGGTTCATCTGTTTCTCTTAATGTAGCGAAAAAATCCCAAGAAAATTCCAGAAATGCAGTTTTTTCATCAAATTTTGCACTTACGTTTTTTATTTGCAAATCTCTTTTAGTGCAGAGTCTTTGCATTGTTCCCATGTAAAAATGTTCTTTTACTTCTTCAAACGAATGTTCATAACCGTTTGGATGAATAAAAGACACTTTACCTTCGCTATCCCAAATTTCTCTTGCAAGTTCTAAATCACATTCATTAATTGATTTTACATATTTTTCAAGCAAAGAATTTATTCTTTTCAAAATTAAACTCCTTTTTTATTGTTTAATATAAGCTATATTCAAAATTAATTATAAACTTAATTTTACAAAGTTGATATATAATAATTTTATGACAATAGAAGAAAACATATTTAAAAGATATGTACCCGATTTTAAAAAATTAAAAGATTATGGATTTAAAAAAGTTTATAACAGCTTTATGTTAGAAATATTGTTTAAAGATAATTTATTCAAAGCTGTTATTAGCATAAATTCAGATGGAAATATATCGGGAATTGTTTACGACCTTGAAAATAATGATGAGTTTTTGCCCATGCGGGTTGGAAATAATCAAGGTAAATTTGTTGGCGAAGTTAGAGACGAATATGAAAATTTACTTGAAAATATAAGAGATAATTGTTTTTCACAAAAATATTACATATTCCCCCAATCAAACAGGATTACAAATTTAATTATTCAAAAATACGGAAATGCTCCCGAATTTTTATGGAAAACAACACCCGGAACAGGTGTATTCAGGAACCCCGAAACAAAAAAGTGGTATCTTTTAGTTACAGATATAGACAGAAATAAAATTCAAAAAAATAAAAAAGGACTTGTTGAAATTGCATTAATAAAACAAAGTTGCGAAAATGTTGAAAAAAGATTAAAACAAGAACATATTTACCCCGGTTGGCACATGAATAAAAAATATTGGATAACCGTTATTCTTGATGAAAGTTTATCTGATAATGAGATTATGGAATTAATAGAAGAAAGTCATAGCTTTACCGAAAAAAAATCATAAAATAATTACGTCTAAGTGTTTTTTACATTTATTTTTCTTTTATTCTTTTTAAAACCATTTTTGGAACTTGGCTATAATTTTTTATTCCTATGATTTTTACTAAAGATTTTTGCATAATCATAAATGCAATAATCATCAATAATGCCCCGAATAAATATTCTAATCCTGTCGCCATATTGTGTTTTATAGTATAAATATAAAATAAAACACTCACAATAAATTGAATTTCAGCGGTTATCATCCCGGGGGAATAAAATTTATCCATTCTGAATAATTTTATAAAACCGATATGAACAATGCCTTCCATTATTCCTAATGTTGCAGTCATTAAAATAGGAATCATATAATTATCCAAACAAAATGGTGTAATTGTAATAATCAACAAAAGAATATCAACCGGAACTCTCGTTATTCTTGTTAATTCTTCATTTGATTTAACATCTAAAACATCAGAGAATTTATCAAAAAAACCGCCCGGATAAACTCCTTCTTCCCATTCGTGTAAAAGAAAAAGAACTGTGTAAATTAAAGCAGCCTTTTGAATAAATGACAAATCGCCCATAATTGCCGCTATGAGCAAAAATAATATTGAAATTACGGTATAAATTTCTAAGGCATAATATTTTATAAATTTTATCATACATATTCCTTTTATTCTTGGGATAAATTATAGCATAGGTTTTATCCTTTTATAAACTTTTCTTTATTTAAATATTTCATCACTCTTGCAGGGTTTCCGACAACAACTGCGTTATCGGGTACATCTTTTGTGACAACCGCCCCGGCTCCAACTACTGCATTTTCGCCGATTGTTACGCCCGGAAGAATTGTTACATTTACCCCAATCCAGACGTTTTTCTTAATGTGAACGGGTTTACAAGTGATAATATGCCTTTCATACATATCGTGGTTGTTTGTAGCTATTGTGCAATTTAGAGAAATCATTGTGTTATCTTCAATAGTGAGTCCGCCTGCTGACATACATTGAAAGCCGTTTAATATAATAACATTTTTGCCGATTTTAACTTTATCGGCTAAAATTGTGAAAATTGGCGGGTGAATGACCGTATTTTCGCCCAAACTATGGTTAAAAAGCTCATCAATTAACTCTTTACATTCAGGGGTCGTTGGGTTTGTTTGGTTAATTCTGAAACATAAATCAGAGCTTCTTCTTGCTTCTTCAATTCTTTCAGGTTCTTGATTTCTTACATCAATTCTTATTTCTTCCATAGTTACCTCGCTATTTCTAATTTGTAAAAAATTGAATAATATTCATTGACTTTAATTCAATGAATATGATACAATAAAAATTGTAAAAGTAAAGAGGTAGTGTTTGAGGTATTAATTGTGACAAACAGACAGCTTGCAGCAATGGAAACAAAAAAGAAACTTATTGAAACGGCAAAAAATATAATATGCAAAAAGGGGCTCATAAATACATCTGTTGAAGAAATTACAAAAGCATCGGGTGTATCAAACGGAACGTTTTATACCTATTTTAAACGTAAAGAGGATATTGTTTTTGCTCTAAGCGACTATATGTTCCAAAAACTTTATGATGAGGCTTTAGCATATAATGCAGGAATTATAGAACGTCTTGCAGTCTATATGACAAGTTTTGCCGAATATATCGAGAAAAGCAGTCTGAAACTGTGTCAGGAATGGGTGCGAAATTCAGTTGACCCTGATATTTTCCCTGACGGAAAAACGAAGTTGTCAGCGGACATCTCTGCAATTAGCGGTTTACTTAATAATGCAGTTCAAAAGGGCGAGTTAAAAAAAGATACTCCCGTTGAATTGCTAACGCAAACCTTTGCCGACATCCTCTACGGTCAAATGCTGTGCTGGGATATTTTAGGCGGAGAATACAGCTATAAAGAACGCACAGAAAAATTCTGTGAAAAAATTTTAGGCTCAATTATAGACCCCTATCTAAAAAAATAAAAAAATGAAAAAGTAAAAAAGAAAGGATAGCTATGTATTTAGAAAATATCAATAGTCCACAGGACATTAAAAAATTAAATGTTGAAGATTTGAAAGTTTTAGCGGATGAAACAAGAGCAGCGCTGATAAATAAAATCAGTAAAGCAGGTGGTCACAGCGGCCCGAATTTGGGAATGGTTGAAATGACGGTTGCACTTCATTATGTTTTTGATTCCCCTAAAGATAAAATAGTGTTTGATGTTTCACATCAGTGTTATCCTCATAAAATCTTAACGGGCAGAAAAGAAGCGTTTTTAGACAGCGAACATTTCGGAGATGTAACAGGATACACTAACCCATTGGAAAGCGAACACGATATTTTTACCGTAGGACATACTTCAACATCTGTTTCTTTAGCTTTGGGTCTTGCTAAGGGCAGGGATTTAGGGCATGCAAACGGCAATATAATCGCAATTATCGGTGACGGCTCTCTATCAGGCGGAGAAGCACTTGAGGGCTTAGACTATGCAGGAGAATATAATAAAAACTTAATAATTATTCTAAACGACAACGACCAAAGTATCGCAGAAAACCACGGCGGTATGTATAAAACATTAAAAGAATTAAGAGAAACTAACGGTAATTCCACAAATAATATTTTCAAATCCTTTGGATTGGACTACAAATATTTAGATGACGGTCATGATATACAAAGCCTTGTTGATTTGTTCAAAAGCGTAAAAGATATTGACCACCCAATAGTATTACATATCCATACAATAAAAGGAAAGGGTTTACCCTATGCCGAAAAAGACAGAGAATCGTGGCACGCAGGAGGTCCGTTTAACGTAGAAGACGGAAGTCCTAAGTTTAAGGCGCAAGAGGCTGACGATCCCGTATTTGACAGCATAAAAGAATTGCTTGATACAAACCCAAGAGCGATAGTTTTAAATGCGGCTACTCCTATGGGGCTTGGAATGGTAAAAGGTGTCCGAGAAGAATACGTAGAGAGAGGTCAATTTATTGATGTCGGAATTGCAGAAGAAAATATGGTTGCAATGAGCACAGGTCTTGCAAAAAATGGCGCAACAGTTGTGTTTAGCACCTTTGCACCATTCTTTCAAAGGACATACGACCAGATATCTCACGACTTATGCTTAAATGACGCTCCGGCAACTATGCTTGTATTGCAGCCGGGTGTATATGGATTAAATTCAAATACTCATATCGGCTTATGTGATATTCAAATGTTTGCTCATATTCCAAATTTAATCTATTTAGCACCGACAACAAAAGAAGAATATTTCCAAATGTTCAAATTTGCAACCATGCAAAAAGAACATCCTGTTGGAATTAGAGTGTCTGCAAGTTTGCCGGAAACAGGAGTTAAAGACACAACCGATTATTCAAAATACAATAAGAATAAAGTTGAAAAAGTTGGTTCTAAAGTAGCTTTATTCGCTGTTGGCGTGTTAATGCCGTTAGCTATGAAAACTGCACAAAAAGTTAAAGATGAAACAGGACTTGATATTACGATTATAAATCCGAGATTTTTGACAGGTTTAGATGAAGAATTGCTAAATGGATTAAAAGAAAAACATCAACTTGTTATAACGATAGAAGATGGTGAATTAATGAGCGGCTACGGACAAAACATTGCATCATTCTATGGAAACAGTGATATGAAAGTTTTAAATTACGGCATATCTAAAGCATTCCATACGGATTTCGACCCTGATGAACTATTAAAAGAAAACGGCATATCATCGGAAAATCTTGTAAATGTTATTAAAGAATTTATTAAGTAATAGCAAATTAAACACTCCTTAGGGAGTGTTTTTTATTGCATTATATAAATTTTCTCATCATTTATGATTTTTTCAAAGTTTAAAATGTTATAAAGTATACCGTTTTCACTAAATTCGCTTGATATATATTCTGAATTTCCTTGTCCGTATGGGATATTTTTTAAATTTCTTATTGATTTAACATCATCTACCAGCAGAGCTAAATTAAAATTTTTCCCCTCTGTTATTATTATTTTCCCTGTATCGTTTATTTTTGACGGTGCATTATTTAAAAATCTTTTCAAATCCAATAAAGTTATAATATCTCCGCGCAAATTTATTATCCCTTTTATATAATCATTTGTATAGGGAAGTTTTGTTATATTCAATCGTTTTGCCGTTATAACTTCTTTTATGTATTTTAAATCCAAATAGTAGTTTTGATTATCTAAATTGAATAAAATAAATTGATTTATTTTGTTTGTATTTACCGGAAATGAAAATAGCTCTTGTTTTTTTTCATTATCTTTTGAACGTAATGCCAATATTTGCAGGGATTTTTCATCATTCGGAAGCAGTTTTGTATAATCAATGTTATTTTCCTGCTCTGTATTATTGTTTATTATTTTTTCAATATTTTTAATATTTAAAACACTTATTGTATTATCGTTTTGATCTATAATCTCTTTTATTATTGAGTTTTCAATATCATATGGCAGAGTTTGCAGCTGTTCTTTTTCAAATTGAAATATATTAACTATTTTTTCCGCAGCAATGGCAAAACAATTTCCTTCTATGCAGGTAATTATTAACTGATTATTTATTGTTAATTTTTTTGTTTCAAATCCCAATAGCGGGCATAAGTCAATAACATTTATCATCATTCCCTTATAATTTGTTATTCCTATAATGCCTTTTGGAGTTTTTTGCGGAATTTTTATTTCAGTTAAATTTATTACCTCAATTACATTGTGAATATCTGCCGCATAAAATTTTTCATTCAACTGAAAAACGATGTAATTGAAAAATTCGTCTTCTTCTTGATTTTTTACGGTTAAGGGATAATTATTGTTCATTTTTACTTAAACCTTTATAATAATTATACAATAAATTAATGATTATAAAATCACAAATATATATTATAATTCTATTATTATATAAAGGAGTAGAATATGCCTAATAGAGATATCAGCCTTATAAACAGATTAGCCAGAAAAAATATAAAAGATACGATAATTCTGGGAATAGTTACAATCGCTATTGTGGCAATAATTATTTTTGTCGAAAACAAAACAATAATGGTACTTTCGGCAATCGCTACTTTGTTTATTTATTTTGCTCAATATCAGATTTCAAAAAATGAACTTTTAAAATCCATTGATAAGTTAATTGATAATGAATTAAAAGAATTTCAAAAGATTTCGGTTAAAGTATTGCAATTGAGTGAAAAACAAAGACAATTAACACTTAAATATACTCAAATGTTAAATGATGTAGTTCAGACAACAAAACAGTTTAAAAATTCGGCTATTAAAACAAAAGAAAAAACGCAAAGTCTTTCTTTAAAGGTTCAAGAAACTTATGACGCTTCGGATAGAGAAGTGCAGACAATTACCGAAAATATTTCTTCAATGGAAAATTTAAAACATAAAGTGCAGGTTATTGCGGAGCTTATTATTGAATTAACCGATTACATAAAACAAATTGCTTCAACCGTAAATATAGTAGAAAATATATCAGAACAAACAAATATGCTGGCTCTGAATGCTGCAGTAGAAGCCGCAAGAGCGGGTGAGTACGGTAAGGGGTTCGCTGTTGTTGCAGGTGAAATAAGAAAATTAGCAGATGAGTCTAAACAGGCTACTAATAAAATTACTTCACTTGTTTCTGAAATTGAACAAAATACTTCTTCTACCATTATGGCAACCGAAGACGGCGCTAAAGAAATTGATAACGGTGTGAAACTTGCTGTTTATATTAATGATAATATTTCTAAAATTGTTAATAATATTAAAAATCTTAATTTGGAATTAAATGAAATACTGACTTCTTCTATTGAACAGCAGTCTGTTACTAATGATGTTCTTGAAGTTATTGATAATATGCAGAAAGGTATTTCCGAAACCATTAATACTCTTGAGGAAAACATTGAAAATATTAGAGCCTTTTCTGAAATTTCTACAAATATTAAAGACAATATTGCTAATTAGGAATAATAAATGCAGTATAATCCCGAAGAGTTGAATGAAATTTTAAAAATTTATTCCTCGGAAAGCGAAGAAATTATTGACAGGCTTAACGAGAATTTTTTATTGCTTGAGAAAAATCCCTCGGATAAAACACCCATTAAGCAATTATTACGTTTATCACATTCTTTAAAAGGTGCTTCAAGAATGCTCGGATTTAATTCCGTTCAGGATATTTCTCATAAATTAGAGGATATTCTTTCCTTTTGGGATAAAGATAACACTATTGTTAATCCCGATATGTTTCAAGATATATATAATGTTTGCGATTTTTTACTTATGCTTGTCCGAAAATCCGTTGAATATAAAACCGATTATGTTGATAAAAATGTAATGCTTTTTATTAATAAACTGGATAATTTTTTAACTTATAATCAAATTTCTTCCGATAAAACAGAGTTAAAAGAAAAAGACGAATATATTAGTTCTAAATCGACGGATATAAATGCAATTATTTTGGAATTAATGTTCGTTCTTGAAAGCAGTGATATTAATGAAAGTTTAGAAGAAATAAGGTCTGTTTTAATTGATAATATTTCTAATCTTGAGGAGATATTTAATAATACGATATATGATGATATAAAAAATAAAATAAAAATTTTAAAAGAAAAAACACTTTCAAATAATTTTCAGTCTAAAGAGATAAAATCATTAATACTTGATTTAAGAAAATGTATTTATAACTTGTATAAAACACTAAATATTCATTATGAATTTAATAAATCAAATCAAGTAATAAAAGACGGTTCGGATAAAAAAAATAAAAATACTGACAATAATGAAAAAACGGTTAAAGATTTTGATTTTATACTTGATAATCTTCAAAAGATCAAATTTGATAAAACATTAGTAGATGAAATAACGAAAAGATTAGAAAATCTAAACGGTAACATTCAACATGAAAATTTAAAAAATTTGTGTTCTAAAATAATAAAAATATTATTAATTATTAAAAATAAAGATATAGTTGTTGATAACGAGTGTTATGTTGTGTTACTTCAAAGCATATCTTTCATAAAGCGATGTCAAACTGAAGAAATTAAAGAAAACAGCGGGAATATAAATCTTTTACTTCAAAGGCTTGATGTTGTGGAGGATATGTATGACATAAATAAAAATAATCCCGTGCAAAATCAATTAAAACAAGTAAAAACAAATCCTATAGTTCAATTATCAGATACGGAAAATATCGAAAGAAATATAAAAATTTATGATAACGAAGAAATAAAAATTTTACGAGTTGATACGGATAAGGTTGATAATTTGATAGCTCAATCGGGTGAATTGCTTATAAACGGAATAAAAACCCGTGACCATTTAACAAGATTATCAAATATAAACTCCAAAATAACAGCTTGGAACAGCACGGGTAAAAAAATAATTAATTATTTAAAATATTTGGAGAAAAAAGGTTTTTTTAATAATTCTGCAGATGACAGTATTCAAGCATTTTACAAAAAGGCACAAAGTTTTTTTAGTGAGAATGCGGAAATTATAAGTGATTTGAATAATGATTTTAATGAACTTTATAGCGTAATATCCGAAGACGATAATAAACTGCATCAAACGGTTATGGAAGTTGAAACAATAGCAAAAAGTATAAGGGTATTACCTTTAGCGTCAATTTTCCATACATTCCCCCGTATGATTAGAGATATAGCAAAGGAAAAAAATAAAAAAATTGATTTTATTATCTCGGGAAGTGATACAACGGTAGATAAAAAAATAATAGAAGAAATAAAAATGCCGTTAATACATATTCTGCGAAACGCAGTATCGCACGGTATAGAGCTTCCTCAAGAGCGTTTAAAAAATGATAAGCCCGAAACAGGCAAGGTTTTGCTCACTGCAAAACAGATAGAAAATAATGTAATCATTACGATAGAAGATGACGGATACGGAATAAATCTTCAAAAAATAAAAACTTCGGCATTAAAAAAGGGAATTCTTACAGCAGAAGAAATTGAAAATATAACAGATGACCAGTTAATGAAAGTAATATTTATGCCGGGATTTTCAACACAAGATGAGGTTAGCGATATTTCAGGCAGAGGCATAGGACTTGATGTTGTTAAAACAAAAATATTAAATTTAAACGGTGAAATTTCTGTTGATTCTCAACTAAATAAAGGCTGCAGAGTAACAATTAAACTCCCGTTATCTTTATCAACTCTGAAAACCTTTATCTTAAAAGTAAATGAAGAAAAATATGCTATTCCTGTAACTGCCATAAAGTATGTTAAACAAATAAAAGTTGATGAAATATATAATAAAAACGGTAAAGACTGCATAATGTTTGATGATAAGTCAGTTCCGATATTTTCACTTTCAAGAATATTTGATGAAAAAATAAAGCCGAAAAGTGACGATAATATTTATAAAGTTATAATTATTGAAAATCAAGAGGACGTAGCGGCTTTTATAATAGATGAATTAATATGCGAGCAGGAAATATTCCATAAAAAATTTACAGCTCCGATTATTAAAGTGAAAAATATAAGCGGATATACAACATTATCTACTGGTGAAATATGTCTTATAATTAATCCCGTTGAGTTAATAAAAAATACAGCTTTAAATAATTATTCAAACAATATCGAGCTTAAAAATATACTGATTGCCGATAAACAAGAAATATTAAAAAACAAAAAATTTGTTCTGTTAGATGATGATAAAGGCAAATTTGAAATAGTTGAAAAAGATTTAAAATCTAAGGATATAAATTTGTCGATATTTAACAGTGTAAATTCTATTTATGATTATTTATGCAAAAATAATGCGGATTATTTAATTTGCAAAATAGATTCTTCTGATGATGAGGTAATCAGACTTATAAAATATATAAAAAGTGATGAAAATTTGAATGATATAAAAATCATTGTATTTTCTGATATACCTGAATATGATTTAAGACAGTATTTAACGGATATTAATATAAATTCGTATCAAAGTTTTTCAAGATACGGAATAAATGAATTTATAAATGTATTACATACCGTTTAATTTGACATAGTAGGGAGTTTTTGTACATCATTATCTGGTTCGGTTTGGTCTTTAATGTATTCGTAATTTATTAATTGTGCGACTTTTCTTCCCCATTCATCAATAATATCATCTAATTCTTGGTTATAAGAAATCGGTTCGCCTATTATAACTTTTATATTGCCTTTAAAAGGAACCCAGTTGTATTCTTCACAGCCTGTAATTCCTATTGGAAGAATGTCGGTTTTCATTTGTCTGGCAATAGCGGCAAATCCTTTATTGATTTTTTCTATTCGTCTGTTGCGCCTTATACCGCCTTGCGGAAAAATTCCGAGCATCCAGCGGTTTGTTTTAAATACATTAATAGCTGTTTTAATGGTTGAAACTTCAAGTTTTTCACGGTTAACCGCAAAACATGCAAGTCCGTCCAGTAAAAAAGCAAGAGTTTTATTTTCAAAAAGTTCTTTTTTTCCCATAAAAGCAATGGGTTTTCTCACTGCTTCACCTACTACAAACGGGTCAAGATAAGAAATATGGTTAGGCGCAATAATAAAATTTCTGTCGTCGGGTATATTTTCGCGTCCTATATATTCAATTTTATAAAAGAAAGGTAAAAGAGTTCTCGGAACAAGCCAGCGCCCGAAAAGTTGGAATTTGTACTTGCCCTCCGTGAAATCCGATACATCGCGTTTTGTGTAATTTTTCTTTTTTTCTTCCATTCTCAAACTCTTTCTTTTATTTAAGAAGGTATATATTCAAACCCGCCCATGTAACAGATTGAGTTTGCCCACTCATCAACAATCTCATCCACGCTTTTATTACAAGAAATAGGTTTGCCTGCTTTTAACTGCATTGTTTTTTTACCGTTTTTGTTTTCTTTTACTATTATTGCAATAGGAAGAATGTCAGTATCCATTTTTTTTGCAATAGAAGCAAAACCTTTGGTAAGATTTTCTATTTTTCCGTTATTGCATCTTGTTCCTTGCGGGAACAAGCCTAAATGCCAGTTGGTTTTTTTTATTGATAAAGCTGTTTTTATTGTGGAAACGTCGACTTTATCTCTGTCAACGGCAAAAGCTCCGCACCAATCCATTAAAACCATTGACCAGAAAGTTTCAAATAATTGTTTTTTTGCCATATATGCAATGGTTAGTTTATATTGATTTGCTATAAAAAACGGGTCAAAACCTGTTACGTGGTTGCTTGCAATAATGTATTTTTTTGATTTATCAATATTTTCAATGCCCTCGGCTTTTAATACCTTATATTTTGACCTAATCATATTAATAATAACGGTATTGCAGGCAATATATTGAAATATCCTGCGCCAGATATTAAAACTTTTTGGGGTTTTTGTTGAGAATTTTGTTGTCATAATAATTTTATTTTAACAAAAAAATCAGAAAAGAAATATTAACTTGATTAAACTTTATGTTTAATTTATAAATACACATGAACAATAAATCATGGTAGGTATAAAAGGAGATAGAAAA
>CANPYB010000024.1 GCA_947587605.1 Candidatus Gastranaerophilales bacterium | reverse complement strand
AAAGCGAAGCGTACGAGAGAAGTATGCGCAGGCTTTTGTAAAATTCAAGCACGGAAGTGCGTAGAATTTAAAAAGACCAGCTGAGATGTAATCTCGTTCTTAGAACTTAAAAACAAACATAAAAATAGCTGGGGAGAGATTCGAACTCTCGACCTCGCGGGTATGAGCCGCGCGCTCTCGCCAACTGAGCTACCCAGCCAAAAAAGCTATATTTATTATTATATGCTCAAAAAAAAATTACAATACTTTTTTAATTTTATAGAAATTGAAAATCGTTAAATCAGCTTAAAACGAGTATAATGCAATTTTTATATAAACGATTTATTAATAAGCATTATGAAAATGAATGCTGTAAATAAATTATTAAAAGCTCTGGGCGAAAATACCAAATTAAGCCCCGATAATTGGACGAAAGAAAGGACTTATTATTCAATCGGATGTTATCCTGCAAAAAAGTGGGTGGCAAGCATAGTTCCGTCGGATTTATTAAAACGCAGAGTCAAACAGGCTGTTAATTCAATAGTAACATTAAGCGAGAATGATTATTTTTTTGAGGAATTTCCCGATAATGTAGAAAGCCCGAATTACGGAGATAATTGGGGACGGCTGGCAAATTATATAGAACTTAATAACCGTGCAATTGCGCAAATGGATAAAGACAGAACCTGCTGCGGAACATTAAGCTGTATAAAACTTTTGCCTGCAATTCCGCCGTCTGCAAAAAGCTGGGCAAACTGCATAATTATCTCGCAGATTTTCCCTAATATCTTTGGCGACAGTTACAATAAAGGTCCGTTTGAAGAAAATTCAATATACGGAATAAAGTTAAATGCGGGGTATAGCGACAATATCATTTCAACTTCACTTACAGATAAGATTTCAGCTGAAGATCAGCTTCGAGCATTTAATGATTTAGCTCATTTTAGAGGAATAAAGACAGGTTTTAGGACTGTAATATCAGCGGACCAAATAAAAGTAGCATATCCCGATAGGCAGGATGAAACATTCAGCTGGCAAAACTCTGAACACGTAGAAATATACATACAAGAGAGCGTAAAGTTGATGAATTTAGGCTTTGAAGCTATGTTTATAGATTCCGCAAAACACATAGGCGGATATGATATGGGCAATTATACGGGAGTCGGTGCGCTGCCCGATTATCCTCAAATGCAGTATATTTTAAACGAAATCCGACATCGAAGCGGAAAAACAACAATAAGTTTTGCAGGCGAAAAAAGCACGGATGATTTTGACCGATATCAAAATATGGGGCTAAATACGGGAACAGATTTTATAACGGGCGATGATTTTGAAGCGGTAAAAGCGTTATCTGAAAAACTTAAATATAACAGAGTCTATGCCCCGGGGGTTGAGATAGAAAATGATAATTACGAGGGCGGAATATCTTATGAACAAAGGCTTCACAGGATAAATACAGCACTATTTGCGTTTTATCAAGCAAGCGATAAACTCCCGAGTTTTATGCAGACAAACGATATTTTCCCTCTAAGATACGACACAAACACACACCATATAATGATGACAAACCCGTCATATTCGCTGGACGGAACTCCCGAAAGCCATTGGGAAAACCTATTTGCTAAAGATGACGGGCGATTTTATAACCACAAGGTCGGCGAGCTCTTTGCCCACGCACTTTGCTTATAAAAATTTACTGTTTTACTCTAAAAAGAAAGGATAAAAAATGAACGTTTTAAAAGAAAAAGGTATTCCGATAGATAAACAAATAAGAACTTGGCACGATATAGTTAAACGTCCTTATAACAGAATGGAAGTTGATAACTACACACGAACAAGACAAATATTAATGAACGGTATTGAAACAGAAGCGTGGACTTTTAAGCATTGTTTTGTCAGAAAATCCGACGATATGGAATTAAATAAACTTCTTGTCCGTACAAGACGAATTGAAGATATGCAGCAGACAACCGTTAACTGGCTGACCCCATGGAATCAAACCGTTTTAGATACAACTTTAGGTTATGAACAGGTTGCAGTAGATTTAACCGCTTGGCTTGCGCAGAATGAACCCGATAAATATGTAAAAGAAACATTTGATTTCGGACTGCTGGAAGACTTTGACCATTTATACAGATACTCGCAATTTGCTTATATGGTAGAAGAAACAGACCCAAACGAAATTTTGCACAAAATGACTGATGTCGTAATAGGCAGACCAACGCAATATCATCATAACTGCAATGCTTTGAGGATAAGAAAACCTTATGATAAGGAAAAAACAGCGCCTCAAACAAAAGTAAACATATTAACTCTTATATCGGGCGAACAACAGACTCATAACTATTACGCAGAACACGGATTTATGTATGGAAATAACGATTTAAAACGTCTATATGCCGAAATTTGCGATGTTGAAGAAGAACACGTAACAATGTATGAAACTTTAGTTGACCCGAATGAAACAATGTTTGAAAAATGGCTGCTCCACGAATTTACCGAAGTTTGCAATTACTACAACTGCTACGAAGATGAAGTTGATGAAAGATTAAAACTTATCTGGGAAGAAATGATGCAAATGGAAATCGGACACCTTCAAGCAGCTGCCGAGATGTTTAAAAAATACGAAAAACGCGACCCTGAGGAAGTTATCGGAACAGAGCTTGTACTCCCTTGCAGATTTATGTCGCAAAAGAAATATGTAGCTAAAGTATTAAAAGATGAAGTTGGAAAACGTGTAATTGAAGACGGTGAATATGCTTTTGTTGATGAACTTGATGAAGATTGGGCAAGCTATAAAGTTCAGGAAAAAGTAAACGAAGACGGAGCTCCGTCAGAGAAAGCTGTTTATCTTTCAATTAAATCTATAGGCAGAGATATTGCCTGCGCTGATGACAGCTTACTTGAAATGCAGTCTGAGCTTTTAGAAGACTCCTTAGAAGAAGAATATCAAGCTCCTAATACGGTAAGCGCGGAAAAATATGAAGAAATAACGGAAATTCCGCCTTTGGATTTCTTAAATTATTAATAAATTCAGACCGCCTCTTATGGGGCGGTTTTTAAATATTTTAGACTTGACAAATATACCCCCAAGGGGTATAATAAAAATACAAAAATACCAAGGAGATACAAAATGGCAAAGTGTTCTAATCCAAAATGTAAATGTGAAAATTGCACTTGCGGAGATAATTGTCAATGTGACGGTGAAACATGCAATTGTCCCGAATGTGAAGGCAATAAAAAAGAAGAATAAAAAGGGGCGAAAGCCTCTTTTTATGTTATAATCAGCTTATGAAAAAAGAAGTAACAAATAATCATCCTTGCCATAAAGCTGAAATTCCGCGAATTAACAGAGCAATAGGGCAGCTTGAGGGTATTAAAAAAATGATAGAGGACAAAAGATATTGTCCCGATATCATTATTCAGTTAAAAGCAGTGCAATCTGCCATAAAAAGAGTTGAAAGCAATATTTTAAAAACTCATCTTGAAAACTGTGTAGCGTCGTCGCTTACAGGGAATGAGGCAAAACAAAAGATTGAGGAGATTAAAAATCTGCTTGATAAATTACAGTCATAGTTAATTTAATAGATGTATGTAAAATTAAATTTTTTGTGGAAAATGGAAAATTTATGTTAAAATTTGCTAAATAGACACTTTTAAAACTGATAAAAAATGGAAAAAAGAAACATCAACATTGATATAATAAAAGTATGTGCTTCAATATTTGTAATTGCACTACATTACTTTTTATATAATGATTTTTATAATACTTTGATTAATTATCCTTCTAAGTTTTATATAATTAGTATTATAAGAAATTTATTTTTGATGTGTGTTCCGTTATTTTTAATAATTACGGGATATTTAATGAATAGAAAAGAGTTTTCATTTAATCTCTATAAAAAAGGAATAAAAAAGGTTATTATTCCATATATTATTCTTACATTTATAACATTGTCAGCAGAAATTTGGCTTTCTAAATACGGAATATTTAATATTAAAGACATAAAATCTTATTTTGAGGATTTTATGGATTTTTGTATTATTGAATATGGCTGGTATGTTGATTTATATTTAGGACTTTTGTTATTAATACCCTTTATCAATAAAATATTTACAAATAAAAAACAAGATTTAATTTTTGTAATAATCCTGTTATTTTTAACAGCTTTACCTACAATATCTACTTGTCCTGTTTTTATAATATCGTTTTGGGACAAACTTTATCCCCTTACATATTATGCAATTGGTGCATATATATCCAGGCATGAAATTAAAGTTTTGCTAAAAACATTATTAATTACATTTATAATAATGTTTTCAATATTTTCTACCGTTAATGTTTTTTATGTAAAAGGGGATTTATGGGATATGCATATTTTTACAACTTGGGGAGGAATAGTTAATACTTGTAATTCTGTTTTATTTTTCTTGATAATACTTAAAATAAACTTTAACAATATTCCCGTTAAAGTTAAAAATTTAATTACGGGGATAGCAAAACTGTCACTGGGAATATATTTATCTTCATATCTTTTTGACAAAATATTATATTATTATTTTGCTAATTATGTATTTTCAACGTCCGTGAAATTAAAGTCTTTTATAATCGTTGTTCCACTGGTATTTTTGTGTTCAATATGCATGGCAAAAATTGCTGATTTAATTCAACAAAAACTTGAAAGTTGTGTAAAATTAAAGTCAGTTAATTAATCCTAAGGGTTTTAATATGCCAATCATACCTTCCGCCTCTATATCGTTAGTAATTTTACCCTCATCATTAAAATAATAAAAGTTCATAACGCTTGTTTTAATTTTTACACCCGTAGGCTGTACTTCTAAAAATTCGCCGTTATGAGTTCCCGTTAATGTCCGGCGGACGGCAATTTTATTATTTCCCGCAATATTATCTTCTGCTTTCCATTGAACATCACTAAAGCCTTATCTCATAAAATGAACAACGGATAAATATCCTTTTCCGCCGTACAGGGGTTCGGGGCTTACGGGTGTGTAAAATGAAGCGTCCGAAGAATTAATTCTTGTGCTAATTATTTATCAGCAGTATTAATCATTGTTTCAAATTTTTTCATTTTTTCTTTTAATTGATTAATTATTTATCTATCTATACTGTTAAATAAAATTGTATTTTCAGCATTAGGCGGTATTTGTCTTTTTACGTAATCGTATCCTTTCGCCAAATGACCTAAATCTAATGCTCTATACCCCCCCCCGGCGAGATCTGAAGCAAGAACTTTTGATAGCGGCCCTGCCATCAGCATTATACATTTTGTTTTATCCCGTTCTTTTATTTGAGTTAGTGTTTCATCATATTTTTCAAAAGAATTAACATTCGGAACATAAATATAATCAATATGACTTGCGCAATCAAATATATTATAATGCAGAGCATCAATAGCATTTTTGCAGGCTACAACTACTATATCTTTATTTTTCCATAATTCTCTAAATTTTTCATAATAATCTATTGTATCTAATTCTCTTGCAGTAATACTCGCATCATAATATTGTTTATCAAAATTTATGTATTTTAATAATTCCTGTCTGCATAACGGCATTACAAAAAGTGAAAAATTCTGTGAAAACTCATTAAGATGTCTATAATCTATATAATTAAAATACCAGTAATTTATACCTACCATAAGATTTTCTTGATTATTGGCAAGTATTTCTTTTAATCTTTCAGCCAGTTTTTTATCATATTTTTGATAAGGGATATCTTTTCCCTGTATTATGTTAATTTCCCCATCGCCAAATCTTGCCAAACTCTTATTGGAATTTAAAATTACGTCTAATGTTTCATCTCTATTATATATTTTAGGTTTTTTTACATTATCACCGGAACAATTCCATTCAATACTTTCAATAAGGTTTTGAAGGTTTAAGCCGTAATAAGGAAAACTCATTACGGTATTTTTTAAGTTAAACTTAGATAAGTATATTAAATTTTTTATAAGCTGAACAATACCATTCATAGATATAATTATAGTAATTATTAAATATTTTGACAAGACTGATTATTTATTATCATCCGCAGTCCTTGTTTTTTCGCAAAATTTATTTATTTTGTCTGCTAAAAAAGTTGAAAATACGGGTAAAACGCCGTAATACAGAAGTGCAAATACCAATGTCGGTCTTATTACATTTATTCCCTGTATGTATTTATCAAGTTTCGGGTCGGTTATGTTTGACTGTTTAAATTTTTCAATAAATGATTTTGTACTTTTTTGTATCGTTTTATCAATTTTATATCCGCCCAAAACGCTTACTGCAGTTGTTATCAACTTATTATATATGAGCGGTTTTTTCTTATCTTCTTTAATTTTTTGAGATTTTTTTGTTCTGATAACGGATGAGCCTGCAAGCAGAATATCTGTTGCAATAGTCATATTTCTTGCGATATTTGTATCATTAAAGCTGTGTTTAGTTACAAAATTTTGAAATGTTTGAGAATTAAATATTTTGCTTATCCCTGTTGAAGCAGTATCTTGAAGTCCTTTAAAACTTATTTGATTATTATAAAATGCCGAAAAAACAGGGCTTGGGCCTGCGGGTTGAGTATAAATAATTTGTTCTTGTTTCTTTTTTTCGGGAAATAATTTATTCATAACAAAAGGAATTAACGCAACGGCTATTATTGATTTAGGAATTGCGGTTATAAGGCTTGGAGTATTTTTAACAAGTTGCTGGGCGAATTTATAGTTTTTAGACTCTAAAAGTGATTTTCCTTTTTCGGTAAAGTTTTTAATTGTTTTTGAGTTTAAAAATTTTTCGGGATTTTTATTAATATTATTAATAGCATTTTCAACGGGCAGTGCAACAAGTTCTGTTATACCGAATTTAATAAGCCCTGATGAAATAGAATCGGCTATGGCATATTTTTTGTTTTCTTTATCTGTTTTAGGGGTATTTGCAATTGCAATGGGTCTGATAAGAGATGACATTAAAAGTGTAGTGCCCGCAATAAAACTTGCAGGATGATTTGCAGCGATTTCCAAGCCTTTCAACAGAAATTTATTATTTAAACCGCCTTTAAAATTTATTTTGCTGTTAATCTCAGATATTCTCATGTTTAAATTATAATTAAAAAATGAAACTCATTAATTATATAAAATCAGAAATAAAATTTTTTAACATTTCAGAGAGAATTTTTTACTCAATTGTAATATTATCGGTTATTATAATTTCAGTTTTAACGCAAGACAGTAAAATTGCACTGATTTCTGCAATATGCGGAATAACATATACTCTTTTTGCGGGGAAGGGCAAAGTATATTGTTATTATATAGGGCTTACGGGTACTTTTTTATACTGTTTAATTGCATATAAAAACGGGTTTTACGGAAATATGGCATTATACGGATTTTATTTTTTTCCTATGCAGGTAATCGGTATTTTTAAATGGAAAAAGCATATTAATAAAGAAAAAAATGAAATATATAAAACCGAATTAAGTACCAAAGAGCGCAGTGTTTATTTAATTATTACAATCTTTATAACCCTTGTCATATATGAAATATTAAATATATTCGGAGGTAAAACACCGATAACGGACAGCATTGTAACGGGTTTTTCACTTTTAGGACAGTTTTTAACCGTAAAAAGATGTATTGAGCAATGGTATGTATGGACAGTTGTAAACTTTGTATCGGTTATTATGTGGTCTATAGCTTGTATTAACGGTGCTCACTATTATTCAACATTAATAATGTGGATGATTTATTTTGTTTTAGGTGTTTATTTCTATTTCAAGTGGAAAAAAGAAGTAAGAATATTAAAATAAATCACAAAGAATTTTTTTTAACATCAATAATTTGCCCGGTTAAATCGGAAATTAATGTTAAAAGAGATAACTTGGCAACTGTTTCAACGGGGCAAAGTGTATTTTCAGGCTCTTTGCCGAATGCTTTATAACGCATTGGTGTAGCTGTTCTTTCCGGATTTATGGCATTTATTCTTATATTTTTTTCTTTTAATTCTTCAGCCATCGCTTGAACAAGATTAACTATTGCCGCTTTTGTTGATGAATATATTGAGTATAATCTTCTTCCTCTTGTATATGAACTTGAGGTATATAAATTTATGGCGCCATTGGATTTACTTAAATAAGGAATAGCTGCTTTAATAACATTAACTGAACCTAAATAATTAATATTAATGTCATTTATAATGTCTTTAATATTTCTTTCTTCAAGTTTACCCATTTTTAAAATTCCTGCCGTATTTATTACGTAGTCAATGCGATTAGTTTTTAAATAAACACTTTTTAAGAAATTTTCCACTTGAGTGTAATCTGATACATCGCAACCCAAAGATTTAGAGGTAATGAATACCTTTGCTTGATTTTCTTTGGCAAGCTCATAAGAGGCTTTCCCAATTCCGCTTGTTCCGCCAAAAATAACTATTACTTTATCTTTTAAATTCTCTAATTTGGGATTTTTAACATATGACGTGCTTTTTAGCTGAAATAATTTGTCGGCAATAAAAATATCTATCGGATAAGTTACTTTAATGTTTTGAGTGCTCCCGTTTATTACAAATACTTTACCCAGATTATGTTTAATTACTAATTCACAATCGTCGGTAAAATTAAAATCATTTTTTGATAATTCATGTGCTTTTTTTATAACATTTAATTTGAACGCTTGAGGAGTTTGACCTTGCATTAATTGTGCACGTTTTGGGATTTCTTCAATAAATTTTTCATTCACTTTTATTATAGTATCAGTTGCAGGTATGGCAACATCAACGGCATCATAATTTTTTAATGCTTCAATACAGTTAGAGATGATTTCTTGACTTAATAAAGGTCTTGCACAGTCATGAATTAAGACATTATCGTTTTCAAATCCCCCCCCCGAGGGAGTAATCGAATTAATAGCGATATAAGAACTTTATTTTCGTGTTTCTCCGCCATTAAGCAGTTTTGTTACTTTTTTATAACTGTTTTTAAGCAGTATGTCTTCTGCCAAATGTCTGTATTCGGGAGTTATTACAACGATTATTTCATCCGTATCTTTGGAATTTTCAAAAATTTCTATTGTATGTTCTAAAATTGTTTTTCCTGCTAATTTTATAAATTGTTTAGGGATTTCCTCTCCCAACCTGCTTCCTTTTCCGGAGGCGAGAATAACCGCATAATTTTTCATGACTTTAAAAAATCCTTTATGCTAATTATACATTTTTATAAAAGTTAATACAACCTCTCTGTCTCTTATAGGGTCAAGCTCAATTAAATATACAGTCTGCCATTTGCCTAACATCATTTTGCCTTTTTCCACGGGTATTGTTTCCGATGTGGGCAATACAAGCTGTCTTAAATGTGAATGCGCATTTACACGTTCATTTACAGGTACTTGCCTTATTTCAATTTTATCGTGCATATAATTGTTTTTTTCGGGAACAAGATTTTGTAAAAAATTATTAATATCAGCCAAAAGCAATAATTCGCCCTCTATGATTTTTATTGCACAGGTTGTATGTCTGGTAAATATATTAACAATTCCGTCGCCTTTATCTTTTATAAAATCTTCTATATATTCATTTAAGCTGATGAATTGTTTGTTTGTATTAATGGTAATTATTTTTCTGTCAGTCATTTAGTAACTCCTTAATATTATTAATATTTACATCAATGTTAATTCCGGTTTTATATTTTCCGTTAATGGCTTTATAAACAATTTTTGCGAAATCCTCAGGCTTTAACAGCGTGTCGGGATTTTCATCGGGATACATTGATTTCCGCATTTTAGTTAAAGTGCGTCCGGGAGAAAGACAAATCGTATTAATTCCCTCTTGAGCCCAGCATTGTGTCGCCATAATAACTCCGGCTTTTGAAGCGCAGTATGAGCTCCATTGTCCGTGCACTTTTGTCCCTGCCGATGAACCTATATTTATAATTTGAGCATTTTTATTTCGCGCTAACACCGCTCCCGTGCAGGTAAATACTGCTGTCAAATTTACATCTATTACATTTTTATGCTTGCTGATATTATTTTTTTCTATTTCCTCAATTAGTATTGCGCCTGCATTATTAATCAAAATGTCGGGAGTATTATTTGCAAAATATAAATTGACATTTTCTTCGTTTGTTACGTCCAGTTCATCTCTTTTGGGAAGATAAACTTCATAATTTTCGCTTTGAAGCAAATTGCCTATTGCATTGGCAATATCTCCGTTCCCGCCTGTAATAACTACCTTTTTCACTCCTATATTACTCCTTCCTTTTGCATAATGTATAATTTTTCCAATATCGGTAAGTCTTTTATATAAGTTAATTTAATTAAATTTTGTCCGCCGGTAATAAAATGAGGTTTTATTCCGTAAGTTTCAAATATTAACCTTGTTTCATCCGTATAATTTCTAAATGTATTATTTTTGTATGCTTCAAACAACAATTTAAAGTCGAATGCCTGCGGAGTCAGTAAATCATAATAATCATCACGATTTATATATTCCCCGTTTCTTTTTATCGGGGTGTTTACCAAAGGCATAACAAATGTAGCGGAATTACTTTCGCTGTTTAAAAGTTCTTTTATTTGTTCTGTTGTAACTAAAGGTCTTGCAGCTTCAAGAATAATAAGTTTTTTGTAATTCGGATTTTTGGTATACAAATATTCAAGCCCCTTGATAACAGATTCACTGCGGGTCTTTCCTCCTTGAATGTCAATGCCGACTGTAATTGTATTTTCTTTAGGGATAATTTTGATTATTTTGTCATAAACATGTTGCCACAATGGCTTACCAAAAAAATTAATATACTGTTTTTGTTCGCCAAATCTACTTCCTTGACCTGCTGCAAGTATTATTGCGCAATTTCTATTTCCGCTATGTTTAAATCCCCCCCCCGAGAGGTTTATGGTATGTTTTTTATCAAGATTAGATGTATAAATGTTGTTGGCAGCCATATATGTTTTATACCTTTTGTCTTTATTAGTTTTGTTGTGCTCGGATTTTTTCGGTTAACAGTATTATTTTTAGAAGGATATTTTATTACGGTTTTAATCCGAATGGTTCTGCTATATTATAAAATCTGTCAAAACCTATGAGTTTCATCTATAATTTTATCTGTTCCGTTAAATATTTTGTGATTTTATTTGTTTTTAAAATATCAATAATGTCATTAAAAATTTAATATGCGTATTTTATTCTCCGTAATATTTATAAAATAATTATCTCAATTATAATTGAGAAGTCAAACGTGTAATAAATATTATTCAGTCAAAACAATTAGAACTGCTGATTATAAACTTTTTTTAAGTGTTTTTTTATATTTTCCGCACATTTATAGCAATACCTGCATTTATCTCCGCAAATTGAAGCACATAAATGTCCGTTTTTAATGAAGTGTTTTATATCCGGTAAATATGGTTTTATATCTTTTACTTTAAAATTCCATTTACAGTGAATATAGTAATGAACAAGATACTTAAAATCATAATTTTCAATATTTTTGTAATTATCAATACCTTTTAAGTATTGCAAAAAATATTTTAGATATTCGCCATTTATAAAGTAATCACTATTTCTTCCTACCAGTTTAAATTGTTTAATTCCGATTTTGGAATATTCTTTAACTTCCCAAGGATAAATATTCTTTCCTAAGCATAAATTTTCAAATTTATCTCCGAGCCGGATACAAGATTTAACAAACCAATCACTTTTTAAGTCATTATCTAATTCTTCTATTTTTGGATTACAAATTGTCGGGAAAGACATAGCATGCCAAAATCTAAAAGGACATCCGCCTAAACAACCTTCATTTAACATTATTTCTATATTCAGATTGGGGTATAACTTACGAATTGTTTTTAAAAATTGAAAATTCTTGTTTACATCATGAGAGGGAACTATTTGCTTTATTTGAGGAAATTTTGTCATTAAATTTTGTATTTGTCTTACCTGAGTATACTCAAACGATGTAGAAACATATAATTCCATATCAGGATAATGTTTTGCTATATATCCCAGTAATTGAATATTAGAAATTCTTAATTTTTTTAAATCTTCGCTTCTTAGTTTATTAATCAAATTATCAAGTTTTTCAAGCTGATTTAATAAAATAGGACTTTCATAAATCAAGGGTCTTGGAGAATTTAATAAATAAATAAAATCAAATCCTTTTTCACGTGCATAATTTATATTTTTTCTCCAATAATTAAAATCAGTATTTTTATAATGCGTTAAACGAATTTGTTCAAACATACTTTTATCGTTATCATTTAGAGGCAAAGCAAAATAAACATTTGTAATTTTGCTTTGTTCTATTTGATTATTTATTGAAACCAGCTCATCAATAAATTTTTCTTCAAAAGGCATTGGTACAGAAATTTCATTCATCAATTAAAACTTTCATACTTACATATTTATTATATTATTTTATTAAAATAAAAATGTAAAGTTATAATATTGACTAATAGCAGCTATCATCTGATAGGATAATTTATAAATAAAGAATGGAGTAAAAATGCAATACAGATTATTAAGAGAACTTCAAGTAAGTCCTATCGGTATGGGTTGTATGGGATTTTCACACGGATACGGACAAATTCCCGAAATTGGCTATTCAATAGAAGCAATAAGGGGTGCTTATGAATTTGGATGTACTCATTTTGATACTGCTGAAGTATACGGCAGAGAATTGTATTACCCCGGTCACAACGAAGAAATAGTCGGAAAAGCGGTAAAACCTTTCAGAAAAAATATTGCGCTTGCTACAAAAATTCATATTGATGAAAAAGAAATTCAAAACGGAAAACCATTATATGAACATATAAAAGAGCATTTAACGGCTTCATTGAAAAGATTACAGACGGAATATGTCGATTTATATTATCTTCACCGTTTAAATGAATATGTACCCGTTGAAGATGTCGCGGAAGTTATGGGTAAACTTATAAAAGAGGGAATAATAAGAGCGTGGGGATTGTCGCAAGTGTCGGTTGAAACTCTTGATAAAGCGCACAAAGTAACCCCCGTAAGCGCAATACAGAGTTTATATTCAATGCTTGAAAGAGATTTGGAAAAAGATATTTTCCCCTACTGCATTAAAAATAATATAGGCGTAGTTCCGTTTTCACCGATAGCAAGCGGATTTTTATCGGGAAAAGTTACAACTCAAACAAAATTTGAAGGTGACGATGTTAGAAAATTTGTTCCTCAATTATCAAAAGAAAATATTATTGCAAATCAGCCCATACTTGATGTTATAGGTAAATTTGCAAAAGAAAAAAATGCAACAAATGCTCAAATTTCTTTAGCGTGGATGCTTCATAAATACCCGAATGTTGTTCCTATCCCGGGGTCTAAAAACAAAGAAAGAATTTTAGAAAATCTTGGTGCTTGGAATGTTGAATTAACGGAGAGTGAATTTAATGAAATTGAAAATGCACTTAATCAATGTAAAATATACGGACATAGGGGAAATCTTGAAACTCAGCAAAGCACTTTCGCTAAAAATTGGTATAATAAATAATATGAAAAAACTTTTAATATTAATTTTAACAATTTTGTTTATTTCGTCTGATATGTCTTATGCAATGTTAACAGGGAAAGCGAGAGAAAATAATATGGCAAGAATTACACAAACGGCGGGCAGGGACGCATTAGGCAGTTTTGCTCCCGATTTTGCTCATTTTAACGATGATATTTTATTCGGAGAAAATTGGAATAATAGTGATATAGATACAAAAACCCGTTCGATAATAACGGTTGTAGCTCTTATAAGCCAAGGTATGACAGATACATCCTTAAAGTATCATCTGCAAAATGCTAAAAATCACGGTGTAACAAAAGAAGAAATAGCTGCAATTATAACAAATACCGCATTTTATGCGGGCTGGCCCAAAGCCTGGGCGGCTTTTAATTTGGCAAAAGAGGTTTGGACTGATAATACGACTGCTTTAACCGAAAAAGAAAAATATCAAAAGACAATATTATTCCCTATTGGTGAAAAAAATGACGCCTTTGCAATGTATTTTACCGGACAAAGCTACCTTTACCCCATTTCAACTTCTCAGGTAAAAATGTACAATGTAACATTTGAGCCGAAATGCAGAAATAATTGGCATATTCATAATGCTAAATCGGGCGGAGGTCAAATATTAATAGCAATTGGCGGTCGAGGCTATTATCAGGAATGGGGAAAAGACCCGATTGAAATGCTACCGGGTGATGTAATAAATATTCCTGCGAATGTTAAACACTGGCATGGCGCCGCTTCTGACAGCTGGTTCTCTCACATCGCGGTTGAAGTTGACGGTACGGAAACCTCTAACGAATGGCTTGAAAAAGTTAGTGATGAAGAATATAACAAATTGAATTGATTTATCCTTTAAGATATGTTTTTGTCCGGGTGCTTGATACATTTGGAGTTCTTTTAAGGTATATAACTTCACAATAATCTTTTAAATAGTCAAACTTGCCTTGCCAATCATCGCCCATAATAAAAATATCGGCTTGATATTTTATAATATCTTCCGTTTTTTGTTCCCAATTATATTCGGGAATAACCAAATCAACATATCTGCACCCCTCGAGCATTATTTTTCTTTGATTGTAATTGTAATAAGACTTCTTATTTTTTATTGCATTAAATTCATCGCTTGATAATCCAACTATTAAATAATCACCCAGCGATTTTGCTCTTTTAAGCAGATTTATATGCCCAAAATGCAATACGTCAAATGTTCCGTATGTAATTATTCTTTTCAATAATTTTTCCTTACTGATTTACTATTTTATCTGTTAAAAAATAGTAAATATTATTACTTGAATAAATTAATAATAGCATATAAAACTATAAAAATATATATTTAATAGCAAATTAAATTATTCTTTTTGGGCGTTTCCTTTTATATCATAAAAAAGAGGAAATTAATGAAATCACTAAAACAAAAACTGGGCGCGAGAATACAAGAGATAAGAAAAAGTAAAAGTATAACACAAGAAGTTCTTGCGGAAAAAATTGATATAGATAAACCAAATTTAAGCAACATAGAATGCGGTAAAAGATTTATGACCGCCGAAACATTGGAAAAAATAGCAAAGGCTCTTGAGGTGGAAGAAAAAGAGCTTTTTGATTTCGGTCATATAAAAGAACGGCAAGAACTTATAAAATATCTGACTCAAATCATTGATAATGCAGATGATAAGGAATTAAAATATATATATAAAGTTGTTTCGTCGTTGAAATATTTAAAATAATATGTTTGCCTTTTTTTCGGTTTAATGTATAATATTTGTTGTGAAGAGATTACAGGTTGTTTCTGCTAAATATTCAAGAATTTGATTATTTTTTTGCAGAGTTACTAAAGAGATTTCATGACAGAGTGTAACTTTAATTTTAAGTATTTAAAAGATAATTCAACGCCGGGAAGCTGGAGACGCGGTTATGAGTACCACCAAAAGGAACAGGTGGCGTCATTTGAGGCGGGTAAAACAGGTGTTAAAGCTAAAGTAAAAGGTAATTTCAAGTCCTTTTATGATGTTGAGCTTAAATTTAAAAAAACGGGAGTTGAACCCTCCTGCTCATGTCCTTTAAAAGAAAAATGGTGTAAACACGCAATAGCTGTTGCTTTTAAAGCAATAAACGATCATGTTTATGATGAGTTTTTAGAACGCAGATTTAAAATAAAACCCGATTACTCGGATAGTGAAACTCAAATGAACGAAACCCCTATGGGCGGGTATATATTCCACTTTAATGCAAAAAGACGCCAAAATTTCTTTTCCATTCTTGTTATGGACAGAAATACGGGTAAAGTAATCAGAGATTTAGAGGGGCTTTTAAAAGCTGTTATTGCTGCTCAAAGAACCGATGAAAATTTTGAGTTAAATAATTCTCAAAAGGTAGAACTTGCAATATTTCAGCAGTTAATGAAAAATTCAAGGCTCGATAAAAAAGCAGGCTGGTATGATATTCCTATAGCAAAATTTGACGGGTTTTTCCAGCTTTTATCCAAGGCTGATGACGTAATTGACGGCAAAACAAAGGATAAACTCGTTTTTTGCTCTGATGAGTGGAAACTGTCTATGGCGGTTAATTTTTCAATGGTTGGGAATGTGTTATTGTCATTGTATTGGAAGCGTCCCGATAAAGAGGATATAATTCCGTTTGAGGAAGTAAGATATTTTTCTCGTCAATTAAA
The DNA here is from genome assembly GCA_947587605.1 of Candidatus Gastranaerophilales bacterium. Taxonomy (GTDB): domain Bacteria; phylum Cyanobacteriota; class Vampirovibrionia; order Gastranaerophilales; family Gastranaerophilaceae; genus Avigastranaerophilus. The sequence continues at coordinate 1,569 of CANPYB010000024.1, read as the reverse complement.
ATGGGGAAGATATAAAAATAAAATATTGCCGATAAATATAGCGCTGTCGGTATTGCCTCAAAATCTTATAAAATCAACCTTTACGGATGTTAAGGATTCTGAGGGCGCAAAATTTTTATATGAAGAACTGCCAAAATTAAGACAGTTAATCCCGTGTGAAGTTTCTGAAATTATCGATAAATTAACTCTTGAGCAAAGACCGCCCATAAATGTTGTAACAATGGGGCTTGATTATGACGGGGCTTTAAAGGCGGAATTGGAATTTGATTATGACGGAACGCGTGTTGCATATTCAAAAGCGGCATCTAAAAGTCCTTATGTGACAATTAAAAAACCGAAAGAAGACCTTTTATACTGGGTAAAAAGAAATATTGCGCACGAAGAAAGTGCTTATCAAATGCTTTTAGCCTGCAAATTTGCGCCTATGCAAACAAATAATCTTGCCATTGAAAAAGAAAATGCAATCGATTTTTATAATTACTACTTAAAGCGTGCAGGCGAGGGCTGGAAATTTGAAGAAAAAGACGATATGAGCTTCTTTAAATTATCGCCTAAACCTTTTGAAATGGTTGCGGATATTGATTTTGCAGTTAATTCAACAGACAGTTTTGAAGTTAATTTATACGGTAAAGTCGGCGATGAGGAAATTCCTTTTGACGAAATTTATAATTTGATTGTTGAGGGCGATAAGTATTTAAGAGTTAAAAACTACGGATTTGTTGAAGTTCCGGGACAGGACATTTTCTCAATATTAAAATCATTTAATACTTTTGATGTTTATAAAAATGAAGATAATAAATATATTGTAAAAACCTTTAGGGCAGGGCTTTTATCGGAAATGCAGAACTTAGGCTTCAAACTTAAAATGAGCCGTAAATTTTCCGCATTCTGGAAGCAGATATCAACATTCTCAACAATGGATAATGCCCCTCTGCCAAAAGATATTAATGCAGAGTTAAGAGAGTATCAGTATAAAGGCTTCAGCTGGCTGTGGTTTTTGTATAAATACGGACTGAACGGTATACTCGCTGATGATATGGGGCTTGGTAAAACACTTCAGGCTCTGACTTTATTACAAAAAGCAAAAGAAAAAGATAAAAAAGCGCCAAACCTGGTTGTTTGCCCGACTTCAGTTGTTTTTAACTGGGAAAACGAAGTCCAAAAGTTTATTCCGTCTTTAAAATGCTTGAAATTAAGCGGTACGGAAAGAAAAGAACATTTTAAAGAGATACCTAAATGCGATATCGTTATTACAAGCTATGCACTTATCAGACGTGATATTGAAAAACTTAAAAAATTTGAGTTCAGATATATTATATTGGATGAATCTCAAAATATTAAAAACCCCGAATCCATAACGGCAAAATCCGTAAAAATGTTAAACGGACAGCATAAACTTGCACTATCAGGCACCCCGATTGAAAATAAACTTGAAGAACTCTGGAGCGTATTTGACTTTTTAATGCCCGGATTTTTGCTTAATTTATCGGAATTTAATTACAGATACGTTACACCGATTGTGGACAGGGGCGAAAAAATAGTTGAAAAACGACTGAAATCACAGATTTA
>CANPYB010000023.1 GCA_947587605.1 Candidatus Gastranaerophilales bacterium | reverse complement strand
GCATATAAAAATGTCGGAACAGCTATTAATTGATTAACGAAGTTAAAATATCTCCAAACAAGAGCAAAACTGCCCTCATTTGATTTTGCCCAAAGTATTACGGAAATAATAATGAAAGCAATGGGAACAATAATTAAAAGCCTGTTTTTAATTTGAGCCTGCGATAAATGAAAAGCCTCGCCTAAAATCATTCTAAGACCTCTAAGTGCCGTATCCCCGGATGTTATGGGAAGAACAACAACTGCAACCGTTACAATAAAAGCTAAAACGGGGAATACAAATACATCCGCTATTGAATTAATAACATTAACGCTTCCCACCATATTTTGAGGAACAAGGTTTAACGAATAAACATGCATAGCACCTGCAGCCCAAACCATAGCTATTAAAGACTCCAAGCACATCATACCGTAAAAAACCTGCCTGCCGTCTTTTTCGCTTGTTATTGTTCTTGAAATAATTGTTGATTGTGTAGAATGGAACCCCGATAACAGTCCGCAGCTGACCGTCATAAAAAACATCGGCAGTATATGTACCCTCATCGGGTGTTGATTTAGTGCATTAAAATCTATATTTTGTAAATGCACTCCTTTTGTAATAAAACCTAATACAACAAGCGCCGTTCCCGTTAACAGCAAAAGCCCGAATACGGGATAAAATCTGCCTATTATTTTATCAATGGGAAAAAGCGTTGCCAAAATATAATAAAGCGCAATAACCGCATATATTGTTATAATTATGGGATTATTCAGCGAAAAATCGGATTGCACAAAAAACCTCTCCGCGGTTAAATCACCTGCAGTGTAAACAAAAACCGAAGCCAAAAGCAAAAGCATAATGCTGACAACAACAATAAAAAACGCATACATCCCTTTGCCAAGATATTTTTTAATAAGCTCGGTTATTTGAGCTCCGTCATTACGGACTGATAACATGCCGGAAAAATAATCATGAACCCCGCCCATAAATACGCACCCCAAAGGAATTAATATAAAAGCAACAGGCCCGAATAAAATTCCCTGTATAGCACCTAAAATAGGCCCGAGCCCCGCAATATTCAATAAATGTATAAGCATATTTTTGCGTTTCGGGAGCGGAACAAAATCTACCCCGTCATTAATTTTAACGGCAGGTGTATCATTTTGGTTAATTCCGAAGCACTTTTCGGTATATCTTGAATAAAAAATATACCCGATAAGTAAAATAAATAATCCGACTAAAAATGTTATCATATACTAAATTATATCATATTGTTTTAGGTTTATCTGACAAAATTAGTAAAAGTAACATCTTCTTCTTTAGGCGGTTCAATACCCTCATTTTTAGCGGCTTCCTTGCATTTTAAGAAGTATGCCATATTTCTTGCCAAAAATCTTAAATTCTGCAGGCCCTCTAAATCCTCATTTACCTGCCCCGGAGTCTGACCATAGACATCATTCCAATATCTGCCGGAAATTACAGGCATTTGAGAAATCCCAAAAAACTTATTTAATTGATCTAAAGTAGAGCTTGTTCCCGCACGTCTTGCAACAGCAACAGCTGCAGCAGGTTTAAGTCTGAATACATCTTTCCCCGAACGCCAGCCCGAGAAAAATGCTCTGCCTAAAAATGCAGTAATTGCACCTGTTGCACCTGCGTAATGTACGGGCGAACCCGCTATTAAAGCATCCGCTTCAACCATTTTATTAACAAATTCATTAACTCTGTCTTTATCAAATACACATCTTTGAAGTTTTGCACACGCGCCGCAGCCCCTGCAAGAGGCTACAGGGTCTTTTCCTATATAAAATATTTCAGAGTCAATTCCCTCATCTTTTAATGTTTTTGCTATTTCACTTAATGCTAAAAATGTATTACCGTTTTCATGCGGTGAACCGTTTAATAATAATACTTTCATAACTGCCTCCTTATAGTTTGCATTTTTATTGTATGCTTGATATATGTTATCAGTCAATATCAAAGAATATTTTTGGTTCTTTGATATCTTCACTCAATCTTTTCAAAAGTTCAATAGTCTTATTGTAATAAGTCTCGGCTGTATTTGGCTTATAGTATGGATTTATCGGTTTAATATTTTTTGAGTTTTTAATCACGGTTGATATCGCTTGAATTATATCTTCACAATTACATTTAGCATCAATTATACTGTTTCCTTTTATTCTTCCTTTTTGTCTGCCGCCTATATTTACCGTATAAACACCTAAAGATGGGGCTTCAATAATTCCCGATGACGAATTTCCGATTAAACATATTGAATTTTTCAGTAAGTAATGATATCCCGCCGTAGGCAGATTTTCTATATATTTTGTATTAGAGTTATTCTTTACATAATCTTTTATTTTGTCTCTTATAACATCTGAATAGGTATCAGCGTTTGTTCCTAAAAAGATAAAGTTATATTTTTTAAATTCATCTATGGCTTTTAAAAGATTATTTACCTGCTCAAGCGGATTTACATTAGTAAGAGTTTCCGGATGAAAAAGTACCGTAAAATAATTTTTTAAGTTTTTAATATAATTAGGAACATTGTTTTCCTCAATAAATAAGCAGTTTTCAGCTCCAAGTGCTCCAAGATTAAAAACATTATTCGGATTTTCACCAAGTTGAATTATTCTTTTTGCATACTCTTTACAAGAAGCAAAATGATAAAGGCTCATTTTCGTAATTGAATGACGGATAAATTCATCATAATTGGCATAAGTTGCTTCTCCTCCGTGCAAGTGTAGTATCGGAAGTTTGTGCATTGCTGCTGCTATTGCAAAAGACATAATTTCAAATCTGTCCCCAAGCAGGATTACAAGGTCATATTTGTTATTTTCAAACCATTCCCCTGCACTATCAAGTGCAACTGACATTGTTTTTATAGTATCCGATACTTTTTTTGAATTAAGGGGAATTTTAATTTCAGCATCTATTTTAAATCCGTCTTTTTTTATTAAATCAACCTGATATCCGTATTCTTCTGACAACAATGCCCCCGTTGCAATTATACTTAAGTCAATTGTTTTATCGTCATTTAAGAGTTTTAAATATCTTCTGACTATTCCGTAATCGGCTCGAGAGCCTGTTACATATACTATTTTTTCAGTCATTAATATATTTTTCCTTTATTATCTTTACAAGTTCCAAATCTATTATATTATCTATATCTATTGACGATACCTCATCCATAATATATGCAATACTTTTTGCACCGTAAAAATGCTTTTGGACTAAGTATTCTTTCACTTTTGCAATATATACGGCACCGTTAGGCGTGTAGTCATTATAGTTTTGCCTTTTGTAGTTTGAATAATCAATATCAAAATATTTCATTGAATTATTTTCGCCTAAAGGATGAACAAGTACAGCCGGATGATGTGCTTTAGTCACGGAGGCAAGAAAATCAAACTTATCATAATTTTGTTCAAAAAGTTTAACTGCTTCTTTAATATGATTTTCGTTTCTTAAAGGAGATGTGGGCTGAAGCAGAACAAAATAGTCCGCATTAATGTTTTGTGTTCTTTTTAATACATCTTCCGCAACATCAAAAGTAGGAGTATTATCTTGTGCAAGCTCATTAGAACGCATTAATACATCGGCGCCGTATTTTTTTGAAATATAAGCGTATTTTTCGGAATCTGTTGTAACAAACACTTTTTCAAATACCCCGCTTTTAAGTGCCGCTTCAATGGAATATGCAATTAATGGTTTTGAGTACAAATCAATAATATTTTTATCTTTTAATCCTTTTGAACCTGAACGTGCAGGGATTATTGCTATTTTTCTTAATTTTTGCATATATTTTCTTCCAATATTTCTTTTAATTTTCCATAACCCGCTTCACTTAAATGAAGCCCGTCAATTGTATATTTTTCTTTTAAATTACCGTTTTCATCATTCATTTCATCCGCTGATATATATTTTACCCCCGCAGGAAAGTTATTTTTTAAATATAAATTAAGCTCATTTATTGTTTTATTATCTCTGTCATATCTGTTGTTTATATTTAAACAAGCTATAAAATATATATTCGGACTTTGTTCATTCCCCCCCCCGCGAGATTTTATGTAATTAACAAGTATTTTTAACTCCTCCAATATCTGCTGAGGTGTTCTGTCATATACTATATCGTTTGTTCCGCCAAAAACTATATACATTTTGGAATTACAGTTTAACAGATTTTTTTCTAAAATCTGTTCTCGATACTCAACCATTGAAATTCCGTTAACTCCGCAATTTCTGACTTTTAACCCAAACAGTTCTTTTATATCCCACTTATGAAATTGCGAGTGCCCTATAAGACAAACGGTATTGATATCATTTAATGTATTTTTTAGTACGGACATCTTGTCTTTTATTATTTTTTTAACCGTTTCCTTAATTACAAGTTTTCGGGACACACTAAAAGTTTTAATAAAAGTATTTTGAGCTTTTTGAGCCGGTATTATATATGACAAAATTTGTATTAAACCGTTCCAAAAAGTATAACAATAATATTTAAAAAGCATTATAATCCCTCTATCATAATTAATTCATCTTCCCTAAAGTCTTTTTCAGCCTTTCTGCCGAGTATTTTATACCAGTTCATAGGACTGATACCGTTTCCGGGGCGTTTCACCGTAATATTTTCCTCTGTTAGTATTTCACCTTTTTTTATATTGCATTTTGCTACAATAGATTTTCTTGCCGCAATTTTATTTTTTTCTTCCGATTCCGTAACAACTTTTTTGCCAATCCCGCGCATTTGTTCAATCCGCCTTACATTTTTACATAAAAGTACTAATTCTTGAGGATTTGCAGATGCCTTATGGTCAGGCCCCTGCATATTTTTATCAAGGGTAAAATGTTTTTCTATCATACAAACACCTATAGCCGCTGCACCTATTGCTGCAGTATAACCTTTTGAATGGTCAGAAAATCCTATTTTCAATTTTGGAAAATTATTTTTTAAATCATTTATCGCCCCGAGATTTATTTCATCATCTTCGGCAGGATATTGCGTTGTACAATGCAGAAGCGTAATTTCATCTTCTTTTGTGCCGTTTTGAATTAATATATCAACAGCTGTTTTTATTTCATCAATATCTGCCATGCCCGTTGATAAAATAATTTGTTTATTAGAGGCTGTAAGCGAGCCGATTTTTTCCAAATAAGGCAGATTTGTTATTTCCCCCGAGGGAATTTTCCATATACTTTGTCCGTTATCAAACAGAAAATCTATAGATTTTAAATCAAAAGGCGTTGAGAAGACAACAAGTCCGAGATTTTGAGCATATTCTTTTAATTTTAAATAATCTTCACCTTTTAGCTCAAGTTTTTTAGTCATTTCAAGCTGGGAATTATTTGTTCCCGTGGTAACTTTTTGATAATCAGCCTTTGGAGCATAACGTGATATCAATGCCTCAGAATTAAATGTTTGAAATTTAACTCCGTCTACTCCGCATTTTTTTGCTTCCAAAACCATTTCACGTGCGAGTTTATAATTTCCGTTATGATTACATCCGATTTCAGCTATAATAAATACTTTAGACATTAACCGTATTTCCCCCTCCCGCACATATTTTGATAATTTTAGCAGGAACTCCGGCAACGGTTGTATATGAATCAACATTTTTTATTACAACGGCTCCCGCACCTATAATTGACCATTCCCCTATTTTAATTTGTCCTATAGTAACGGATGAACTTCCTACAAAACTACCATTTCCAACCGATACATCTCCGTTTAATATCGCCTTGGTTGATATATTTACATGACTGCCGACACTGCACCCATGTTCAACTAACGCTCCGGTATTTATTATACAATTATTGCCTATTACACAACCGCTGTTTAATATTGCCTGTTTTCCGACAAAAATCCCCCCCCCCGCAAGGAATGTGCGCATTTGGGGATATTATAGCGCTGTTATCCAAAACATTTATTAGTTCTAAATTTTTCTTTTTTATTTTTTCGTACCACCTTTTACGATTTATATTGTCACCTACAGCTATAAAATATACATAATCGCTTGGATTTTCCAAATCATTAAATTTATTACATATTACAGGGTAGCCTAAATGTTCTTTTTTATCGGAAAATTCATCTATAAAACCTATCATTTTTATTTTATTTTTATCTACGGAATCCAAAACAGACTTTGAATACCCGCCGGCGCCTATAATAATAAGTTTCTTCATTACAACCCCTTAATATAAAAACAAATATTTATTATACAAATCTTATTCTTATTTTCCGACAATTATAGTTTGGGTGCAAGAATATTTTTTATCAATTTAAACTTTTGCATATATTTTTGATACAGTTTGAGATGTTAACGGAACGGAAAATTTTAATTTTTCGTAACGCTTTTGTATATATGTATTTTCAGATAAATGCGGTTTATTTTTCAACCATGCTTCATACTTATTTAGTATTTCAGTCTGTATTTCTTCAAATGTGCGATTATGTGCATCAATTGAATATAACATTTCTACAGAAGGCGAATACTCTGCAATTATATTAAATCCTATATCAGATGATTTTTTTGCTATTTCTTCACAACAAAATCCTGCAATACCTTGATAATAATACATTTGGCAAGATACTGACGAAAATATGGATACTACCGCAAGACATTTGTCTTTTAAATCATAAATTTCCAAGGGTAATTTAGTTTGCAAAATTTTAAATTTATCATTTTCTTTATATTCATATAAATCTCTCGGATGCGGTTTAAATATTACCGTGTATCCTTTTTCTGTTAATTTGTTAATTATACTGTTTTGATATCTTATTGTTTCTTCAATAGTCCAATCCGGTACTGCATGTGTTCCGCAAAATATTATATTTTTGTCTTCTCGATTGATTTGTATATCCGGCGGATATAATTGAGCACATTTTTTTGCAATATCCGTAAACTCACTTTTATCAATAAAATTAAGTTTTTGTTTATCTTCTTCACCTGCATTCGCAATATCAATCTTATCCAAATAATTTGTAAATATATATTTTTCCGCTTTAGTATAATCAACTTTTTTATGTTTTATTTGTACACACACTCCCTCATCAGTCAAGTAATATTTTGAATACGGAAATAGTATATTTACCACATTAAATAAAAATCTGTGATTATAAAAATATATTTCATCAAAAGCAAAGAGCTTATTTTGTATAAAAAAATTATAAAAATCTATTAATTCTTTATTATAAAGTTCATAATAATTCTTTAAATTCGTAAATTGACTGATTTTTTTGTTAATATCCGCAAATTCTCTGCTTCCTTTATCAGACCAAACAATCATACTGTTTTCTGCATTTTCTGTTAGTTTAAATTGGTTGATTATCGACAGGGTATTTATTAAACTTAAATTTCCGTTTGTTATAAATAATCTTTTTATTGTTTGTGTTTGCTTATTTTGCTTATATTCTTTTAATTCTTTTAAATAATTACGATACGCAGAAAGAAATTTATAATATTCCGAGTTCACACATTTAAAAGAAAATTTTATCCCGCAAATATTAATCAATATAACATTACATAATGCCCGCTTATTAACTTTTAAATTAAATAATTTCATTTTTCACCAATTTAATATAATAACTGTATTACAATTATAATACAAATTTTATTAATATATACTTACTTGTTCATCGGATTCCAAATATCTTTTGAGTTTGTTTTTATAAGGTTTTTATAATATTTTTCCTTATAATCCAATAACTCAAGCTGTTTATTTAATTCTTGAAGCTGTAGAAGCGCTTTTTCTTTTGTTCTTTTTATAATATCATATCGCTCTTTTATTGTAGAATCACCTTTGATACAAAGCTCAATATACTTTTTAATTGACTTATTATCAATGCCGACACCTCTTAAACACTTAACTATTTTTACCCATTCAATATCAGCATCTTCAAATATTCTGATGTTATTTTTATCACGTTTTACAAACGGAAAAAAACCTATTTTTGCCCAAAATCTTAAGGTATGCTCAGATATTTCCGTTTTCTCCGATACTTCTTTAATTGTGTACATATGTTAAACCTTATATAAATTTAAACATTTTTCTATATCTTTTGTCATTAGTTCTTCCGTTAAATGATAGCGGATATATAATTGTTCAAGCGGTATTCTGTCCGTAAATTCTTTTTTAGCTCCGAAATTAAGAACTTTAATATCAGAATTTGAATAAAATCTTGAGATTTTTTCTCCAAAACCGCCTGATAATACACCATCCTCCAGTGTTACAACAAGTTTGTGGCTGCATTTAAGATTTTCAAGCAGGTCAATATCTAATCCCGTAATAAATCTCGGATTTATTAGAGTAGCATCTATGTTTAACTTTGCTTTTAAATATTCTCTTAATCTTCCCCCAAGAGCGAAGAAAGACCCGACTGCGATTATGGCAATTTCACTGCCTTGAATTTCCGTTTTATATTTATTCAAAACGGAATAATCCGTATTATCTTTAATCCCCGTCGAAATAAACTCGCACGATGGAACCCTTATTGCAACGGGGTGTTCATTTTGATTTACAGCCCAATCAAGCATGGCAAGGTGTTCTTCTTTATTTGTCGGTGCTAAATATACCATATTCGGAATATTACTTATTAACGGAATATCAAAAACACAAAGATGAGTAGCGTCCGCACTCGATATCCCGCCCCAATGAACAAGCATTGTAACTGGAGAGTTATTTAAACATATATCTTGCGACAATTGGTCATAAGTTCTTTGTACAAAAGAGCTCATAACAGCCCATACAGGCTTTGCGCCCATTTTAGCCAAACCGGAAGCATAAGCGGCGGCATGTTCTTCCGCTATACCAACATCTGTATATTGATTTCCAAGCATTTGTCTAAAATTCTTGTCAAACCCGAAAACCCCCGGCGTTGCGGCATTTAAGACAATAAATTCTTTATCCTTTCGTGCTTTTTCCAATATGTAATTATTGGTAACGGATACATAGCTTTCCTCCTGCTCAGCAGGCTCATTATCGGTTTTTTCATCCAAAGTACCCGGTACAATCCAGTGAAAAGCCTCTTTATTTTCTTCCGCAATCTTTAATCCGCACCCTTTTTGCGTGCATATATGCACCACAACAGGATGATTTATATCTTTTACCCTGTTAAATGCGGAAATAAGTTTTTCTATGTTATTGCCCTCATTAACATATAAATAGTCAAACCCGAGAGCTTTAAAGAAATTGCATTGAGGCTCTCCGCCCGTTTCTCTTAAAGTTTTAAGATTATCATACAAACCGCCGTGATTTTCCGCAATAGACATATCATTATCATTAACAACAATAATAATATTGCTGTTTAAGCATGCCGCATTATCAAGCCCCTCAAGCGCTTCACCCCCGCTTAACGAACCGTCGCCGATTAAAGCAATAACATTTTCTCTCCCGCCTTTTAAATCTCTCGCTTTTGCCGTACCTACGGCTAAACTGACGGATGTTGAAGTATGCCCGACTTTAAATAAGTCATATTCACTTTCCTCGGGTGCTGTGTATCCTGTATATTTTAGGTATTTTTCGGGATTTATAAATCCCTCTTTCCTCCCGGTTAATATTTTATGCGGATAACATTGATGTGATACATCAAATATAATCTTGTCATAAGGCGCATTAAATACGTAATGCAAAGCAATAGCGGCTTCTATTATACCCAAATTAGGCCCCATGTGCCCGCCTGTTGTATTTACTTTTTTAATTATTAATTCACGTATTTCCGAAGCTAACATGTTTAATTCTTCAATTTTTAACCCTTTTAAATCCTTAGGATAATTAACTTTATCTAATATCATTTTTTTCTCCTTTATACTTATTATTATTTTAAGACCTTAGAGTAACTCAAAGTCAAATAAAAAAACTTCCTTAATACACATTAAGGAAGAAAAATTAGTAAAAGAGACATCAATAATATTATTGACTTTATTTAAAATTTCTTCCAATAAAAAAGATAAATGTAAAGCAAATTTAATAATAATAAGGCTTCAGAGTTGAATTAAAATTATATATTAAGTATACTAAGTACACTTAATAAACTTTTGTAAAAAAAATTAATAAAATCACTCAAAAATGGCAAATTTAAGTTTTGTCCAATGTTAATGTAAAAGTGAAAACAGGTAAATAAGTAATTGGAATTATATGCAAGTAAACAGAATCAATCAAACAATTCCTCAAAGGTTAAATAAAGATAGTAAAAACACTAATAAAAACACACAAACATTTAAAGGTGCAATAGATAAAGGCGCATTATTCGTAGCAAATGCAATAGAAAACGGCGGTTTGTTTGTATCATTCACACTGCAGGATATGCTCGGAACAAACCTGCCCCGTCCGATTATGGGCTTAATGAGAAATAAAAAGGAAAATAAAGGTCAAAAGAACTTTAAATTTGCGGCAAAGGAAATGGTAAGAGAATTCACCACCGGACCGAGCATGTTTATCATTCCCGCAATATTATTGTCAATAGGTAAAAAAATCTTCGGCAAAGCAACGGAAATCCCGATGAGAATAATAAAATCATTCGGAGAAATACATGCCGCAAATCCTTTAAACAGCGCAGGACAAGCATTAAATAAAGAAGAATTCTTCCAAACAGCATTTGAACAAATAATTAAAAATACAAAGGGTGAAACAACAATATCCGAAACAACTGCAAAATCAGCAAAAGATTTTGCACAACGCCTTGCTTCATCATTAAAAGATAAAAAACTTGCAAAAGAAACAATAAATAATTTAACGGATGACTTTATCAATATTGCAAAAGGCAGCGCACAAGATGCTGCTCATGCTGATTTTACAAAAGCTGTTCTGTCCAAAACAACAACGGCACCCATTAAAGATACTTTAAAATTTATTGTTTCATACGCGGATGATGTCGTAGAAAAAGCAGCAAAACAGCCTGCGGCTAAAATTAGCGAATATGTAAAAAAATTATCAACAAATAAAATCTTAGGCAGATGCGCAGCTAATGTAATAATGTATGCAGCAATATTAACATTCCTGCAAGTAATTCCGAAATTGTATAATAAAGCCGAGGGTAAAGATAATGCCGGCTTAAAAGGATTAATGGCGGAAGAAACTTTAAAAGATACAGGCAATAATGAAAAAACTCAAAATCAACCATCGTTTAAGGGCGGAATAAATCCTGCTCAAATAGCTAATAAATTAACCGGAAACGGATTAATAGGCAAAATAGCAAACGGATTTGAATTTGAGGGCGTAAATATGTCATTCCCTCTGCTGCTTGGAGTTATGGGATTTGGTATATTATTCCCCCGTATACGGCAAGCAAAAGATAAATACGATAGAGAAGAAATATTAAGACGTGATTTAGTTACATGTGCAACAATGTGTTTTGCAGAAAAAGAACTTCGTAAAGGATTTTCTAAAATAAATGAAAATAAATCAGGCTTTGTTCTTGCTGCAAAAGAACAAGGATTTAAAAATAAAAATATATTTAAACGATTATTTGATTACTTAAGACCGATAAAGGGTGTAAATGTGCTTTCAACTCCGCAAATAGTATCAAAATACAGCGGATTGGAAAATTATAAAAACGGTATACAAGGTTTTTGCGAATTTATAGAAAGTCAAGGCGGAAATCTCGGTAAGGTATTTTCCTTGACTGATGAATCTAAAAATATAGTACAATCACTTCTTTCAAAACAAGGAAAAGATATCGCAACAGCAGATAATGCAACAATTAAAGAAATCTTATCAAAAGCAAAAGGTTCTGATGAAATTAACAAATTAGTTGATTTATTTAAGGATAAAAACAACCCCTGGGTAACAAAAGCTAAAACATTAAATGCAAGATTCACGGCATTATCCGTAATTATCTTGGTACCTGCTTTCTTAGGATTTTTCCTGCCCTGGATTAATGAACGTGCAACAAAAAAACGTATTCAGCAAGAAAATTTAAAAACCAAAATAAATGCTAAAACGCATTTGAATACCGAATATTTGACTCCGGATAAAAAAGCTCAACAAATATTTGCTGATATAAATAAATTTATACAATAATTTCAGTTTCATTTTTGTAAGTTACAAAAGCCATTTTTTTATTGGCCTTTGCCACATACTTCCTTTTTGTAAAAATTATTGCGGTTTTAGAATTATTTTTTTGTGAAGAAAATTCTTTTGTAATCTGCGCTGCTTTTAATAATACATTATCGGGCACCTGCTCTGATTTATTATTTACTTTTATCAAAACATGCGCTCCTGCCGCATTTAACGGATGAAACCACAAATCCTCCGAGTGCGCTATTTTTGAAAGAATATAATCATTTTGCTTTTTATTTTTTCCGGCATAGATTTTATACCCCAGGTATTCTATAAAATCAACTTTTTCAGTCGTTTCACTATTAAAGATTTTATTATCAGTATTTATTTCCGCTTCTATTTCGTTTAATTCTCCTATATCGGAAGCATTTTGAGCATAATATAAGTTTTCTTCACAATATAAAATTTGAGATAAAGTTTCTTTTATTAAAGATGAAGCATGCTCATTTGATGATTTCATTTTTTTATATAAAGCATAATATTTATTTGCATTTTCTGTCACGGATAAATTTTCATCAAGTGCAATAAAAATATCTTCTCCGCTAAAATCTTTTAAATTAACTCCCTTTTGCCCCGATTTTATAAAATATGAATTTGCCATTAAAATATCGGCTTTTTGCTTATATATTTCTCCCGCTTCTATTTTCTCAATTTGAGCCTGCTGTTTTTCTTTTAATGTCTTTAACTTTTTTAATTGAGATTCAATTAATTTTATTATTTTTAATCTTAAATTTTCTTTTATAAAAATCATTTGATTGTAAGCGAAATACGCGTCTATCATTTCATTAACATTGTTAAATAACTGCCAATTGTCTAAATTCAATACAGAAAATTCCGAAAAATTTTTATTTATCGACGGAATATAATCCGAAAATGTCATAAGTTTTTTTAAAAACTCAAATATTATTAAATGATTATCGGTATTTAATTTTTCAATAACCTGCTTTATCAATACTTGAGTAATATATCCGTATTTTTTAGAAATATTTTGTTCAAAATCATTTCCGTTTGTATCGTTTTCAAAAGATTCGAAAGAAACCTTTAAAATATCTTTTTTCTTTTGTTTTGGCGGATATACATAAGGTAACAACCCCGCTAATTCCCGTTCTCTGCTTTTTTCCGAGCTTACATTATGCGCACATCCTATTATCACATTTGTATCATAATTGTATAAAATAACATTACTATGTTTTCCCATTAATTCTATAGCTAAACATAACATAGTTTTTTCATTTAATTCATCGTAATATTCAAAATAAATTTCAAAAATCCGCTCAAATTTAGGCACACAAACTTTAACAATTTTCGCATTTAATATATACTTCCTTAAAAGCATACAAAACATCGGGGCTGTTTTAGGAATACTTATATTACGTTTTTTTTCATTATCATCACTCATAAAACATAAATGATAATAATTAGGATTAAAATTTATATAAAATTTGCGCTGCTCTTTATTATTTCTAATAAAAAAAATTAACTCATTTCTGTTTGGCTGCTGGATTTTTTGTATTTTCGCCCCAATAAAAAAATCAGCATTTTCTCTCTCAAATAATTTTAAGATTAAAGAATCAAAATTAATCATATTTTTAATTAATAACACAAAAAGCAATGTTTTAACACTGCTTTTTATGTTATGGGAAATTAGGAAAGAAAATTAAATTAGGGGGAATAGTAGGGGGGATTTTTTTTATAATATTTCAGATACGGCAGCACCTGCAGACCTTACTTTATCATTAACAATTTTATATTTTGCCGAAGTAACAGAATGATCAAAAACATCTTTTGCTAAAGAATTAGAAGTACCTGTTGAAGCAGATGCACTATTTTTTACACAATTTATACCGCCCATAATAACTCCAACAGCAGCACCTGCCGCAGCATTACTAACTGTAGAATCAGCAAACTCCGTAAATTTAAAATCACGATCTTCTTCAACAGCACAATCAATTAAATAATTGGAAGAACCTGATACAGCACCGGTTAAAGCACCTCTTTTTGCAGTCGCTTTAAGTGTTTCTTTTACCGTGCTACCGCCGCCGCAATTCATCGTAGAACATGCAATAGCGCCTGTTACGGCACCGGATAAAGCATCCTTAGCCATTTGTTTACCGTCTAACGCATCATCATCAACTTCATTTGTTGCTCTGTCAGCGGTTTTAAATGCAGATTTTGCAACTGCCCCCGAGCCTGCCCCAATTGCTACACCTGCGGCCGTTAAGGCAAGTGAAGCACCTGCGGTAAAGGGGGCAGCACAAACACCAAGTGCTGTTCCAATAGTTACAGCTAATATAGAAGCGGTGCTTGAAGCTATATTTGAGAATAAATTTAGACTGCCATCCTGTTTTGCTCCAAATTTATTTATTTCCTCCAGAGCTTTTTCAAAAGTAATTTCACCCTGTTTATACTTTTCTATTGATTCATTGCATTTTTCACTATTTTTACCTAAATTAAGAGCACATTTTAAATCATCCCAAGTATCAAGAATTGCACCATTTTTATCTTGTATGGCTTTTAATTGTTCTTCCAATAATTGCGCATTTTCTTCAACATCTAATGGCATTTCAGCTTCTGCATGTTCCGCAAAAATACCTAAGTCTGAATCAGATACATTTCTTATATCAAAATTCGCTTTTTGCCTGTCAAGATTATTTTCAGTGAAATTTAATCTTTCAATCATTACCTTTTACCTACACAAAGTCTAAACCTTTACATGTATATAAAGTATTTTTCTTTATAAAAATTTCACTTGTGTTAACAAATTGTTACAATTAAATATTTATTAGTCTGTGTTTAATAGCTTTAACTACTGCTTTGGTTCTGTCTTGAACGGAAAGTTTTTCAAAAATATTATGAATATGCGCTTTTGTTGTATGCACACTTATATTTAACAATTTAGATATTTGATAATTATTTAAACCGTCAGCTAAATATTCCAACACCTGTATTTCTCTCGGAGTTAAAACAGCGTCAGATAAGCTGTATTGATTAATCTCAGAATGAAGAAAATGACGTAAATAAAATTTTTTAATTCTTATTTCAACAAAACAATCAGACTCATAAATAAATTCACCCTTAAAATTTTCAATATTTGTCTCATCAACCGTAACTACTTTAATATTCCCGTCCGATATAATTCCTGCATCCATAATTCCTCCAAATTTGACTGCTTTACATTAGGATAATACCACAGGCAAGGAAATTCGTTACTAACATATTTTCCAATTTAATAAAATTATGTAAAATTTTATTAAATTAATGCCTTTTTAGATTACTTTGTATATAAAATTTATTACTTTTTGTTATTCAATCATTATTAATAATTTATAAAGCATCCATAATGTTATAATAATTATATGTTTGATTATGTAAATACAAAATATGAAGATGCAATATTAATCATTAACGAAAACACTGCCCCAAAAGCAATTGATATAATTAATAAAACAATTGAAGAAAAAGGCGAAACACCTGAACTTTTATGTTATCTGTCAAAAGCATATTTGTATTTAAAAGATCTTGAAAAATCACTTGAATACGCTCAAAAAGCATTAAATCTTGATGAAAATTATTTGTATGCAAAAGCCCGTATTATTTTAGCATACTCTAAACTTAATGAACCGTCTAAAGCTATTGATTTATTTTTTGAGCTAAAATATAACAAAAATATTAATATTTTAATTTTATATATAATTTTGATATTTGTTGACGATCATTTATATGATTCTGAATCATTGCAAATTATTTCCGAACATAAATCCTTAATTAATAATATAACAATAAATGATAAAATAAATTCCTTTGAATTAAAATTTATAATTTATATACAAGTTGAAATTGAAAAAAATTTAAATAACCTTTTAAACCTGCTAAAAATCGCTGAAAAATACAAAAAAACAGATGATGAAATATACGCATGTGTCGGATTTTGTTTACTCCACAGCTTAAATAAAGATTATAAAAAAACTCTTAGAATTTTTAATAAATCATTAAAAATAAATAAAAAAAATCATAATTCCATAGATTTTAAAACTCAAACATTTATTGTATGCGGTAAATTTAATAAAGCACTTAAATTTTTAAATACAATTGAAAACCCTACTAAATATCAAAAATCTTTAAAAGATGCACTGGAAATTTTCCCTAAACCATACTTTAAAAATATTTACACAATGTTCTTAATAGGGCTCGGATTATATGCCCGTAAACAATATAAATTCGCGGAATTATTTTTACTGTTAAGCAACAATACTAACGAATTTGAATATCATTTTATTTTATTTAAAATAAACGTACTTGAAAAAAACTACGCTTCAGCACTTAAATATTTAAAAGGTTTATGGAAAAGTTTAAAAAACAAAAATATTTATAAATCTAAGAGTTATCCGTATAGATTTTATATAATCAAAATGTATATTTATTATAAAATTTTGAGTCTTTTTAAAAAAGAAAATCCTGTTTCAAATTATGATAAAGTAATTAAAACAGCAGCAGAATATAATATCATATCACCCGAATTATATAATCGTGCAAATGAGATTTTTGGCAGTGAAAATGATGAAAGCAAAAAATATTTATTACTTAATAAAGGATTAAAATTAAAGTAATATATTACTACATTACAAAACAGTGTAATAATAGTAGTCAGTTGATTTGAACACAATTCTCAAGATTTTTATTGGTTTCAATATTAAATAATCTATATAAACTTTTTTAACTATTTTATCTTATTAGACAACTCAAAATATACATATCAAAACTTAATTGTTATAAACAAATTTTAATGTATAATTGAAAATGTAGGATTTTTATATGATTGGAATTGCATTAACAAATAGATGTCAACTAAATTGTAAGTATTGTTTTTCTAAGGATATTAGAAAAATTGATAAAACAGAAATATCCATAGATGACTTTAAATATCTTCTTGATTTTCTTAAAAGCGGTAATGAGAATTTTATTAAATTAGCCGGCGGAGAGCCTCTATTACATTCTCAATTTCCAAAAATCATGGAATTATTAACCAATGACGATAATATTAAGTCAATTGAAATTTTTTCAAATGGTATAATAATTGATAAATATATTGATAAATTAACTAACCCTAAAATTAGCGGCATACTTATTAACTGCAATTCTGAAAATGATATTGGTAAATCTTTTTACAATAAATTAAAAAATAATATAGCTCTTTTATCAGAAACTAACAAAAATAGATTGGGCATAGGCATTAATTTATACCATAAAGATATGGATTATTCATTTATATTCGATTTATTAAAAATTGCGAAATTAAATAGTTTAAGATTTTCAATTGCAGTTTCTAATGATAATAAAAAAAATACTTCTTCAGTTTTGGAATCATTTAAAGAATTCCAACCTCTTCTTAGACAATTTTTTAAAGATTGTTTGAAAAACAATATCGTTCCTTATTATGATTGTAATGCAATGCCGGAATGCATATTAGAAACTGAAGATAAAAAATTATTATTACAATTAAATGAATTAAGTAAGAAAAATCATTGTATGCCTACAATTTTTACACCAAGTAAATGTTTTCCGGTGATTACAATTTTACAGGATTTAACAGCACTCAGATGCTTCCAATACTCTGAGAAGCGTGTAAACATTAAAGATTTTAAATATTATAATAAGTTAAAAAATTATTTTACAAACACTATGGATATTTATATTGATATAGCATTTTTAAAAAAAGAATGCCAAAATTGTAAAGCCAGAATAAATGAAAGATGCGGAATTTGTCCTTTATATAAAACCAACCAAATCGAAAAAATAAAAAAAATACTTATTGATAATATTAGTGATTAAGAAATTGACAGAAGTTATAATAAAAAGGAGCTAAACTTTCGTTTAACTCCCTGTAAACTTGAATCCGGCAACTAGCTATCTTTCCGGGCGGTCCTCCGCCAAGTATTTTCACCGCAAGTAGTCTTTACGACCGTGTTCGGAATGGGAACGGGTGGTGTCCTACCGCTTGAT
>CANPYB010000022.1 GCA_947587605.1 Candidatus Gastranaerophilales bacterium | reverse complement strand
CCGAAGGGTTGTAGGTTCGAGTCCCACCTGAGGAGTTTCTAAAATAAAGACAGGATAAGGGTTTTAGCGATTTGCAGAAATCTTTTTTTATGCCAATTTTTTCAAAATTTTGATTTTGCCCGACATTTGCCCGACTTTTATAACTGATATTGAATGATAATAAATGAAATTATTACCGATAAAAACATAAAACTATATATTTTTTACTCACCTAATAAACCTCCGGGTTCTAATTTTGATAATTTAACAAATAATATTATAAGTAATAGAAATATTTCATATAATGTTAAATAAATAATTGACAACACATTTAGAATTCGTTTTATTTTCCTTAAAATCTTAATATTTTTTTCGTTTTTTTGTTTTTCAATTATTAAATTCATTATTGCCATTATAAATGTAGGTATATTAAATTGTATTATTAATGATAATATATAATTAAAACTACCTCTATAATTATATGGATATAAAGAGATAGTATTAGGCAATGTAAGAATCAGAGCCGCCAGAAAATATATCAATACATTTTTTTTAAACATTATTTCATATCCTTTAACTAATTTTTAGGTATTATAACATGATACATTATAAAATACGGTTTTATTTTTCCCTGTTCTTGCAACTTACGACCTGTTTGCACTAATTTACTTTTGCTGTTTTTATTAAAATCATAAACATCTGTTACTAATAGTTCTACATCTCCGTTTTTCCTAAATTTCATCTGTTTTATATCAACAGAACCTAAAGCATTATAAAAATTGGTATTTTCAAAATCCAAACTGCCTTCAACTTCAAGATTATTTTTCATTTTTGTTTTTGACTGTTCATATATTTTTTTAAATCCGCTTTCTTTTACTAAAACTTTGGCCAAATCTTTTGAACTGTCTGATTGCGCATCAATAAAAATCCCCTTTGTTGAATTAAGATTTTCCTCCCCAATTTGTTGAACAATTTTATTTTTAAAATAATTCTTTATGTCATCCGGTAAATCATTATAACTATTATAAATATGAAATTGCTTTGCATATTCCGTATTTAAGTATGAATTCGGTTTTGACATTAATAAATTTTCTGCAGTTTCTACTCCGTATTCATCGGCAACATGTTGTTTTATTGTCGGTATATCAATATGTTCAATACCTAAATTATAAAAAGGTCCTTTCATAAACTCAGGGGTTAAATTATCCGCAGTGTGTAATATACCTGCAGCTCCACCCGTTAATATACCTTTTTCTGTTTTATAACCAACATTTGAAGAACCGGAAGATACTCCTCCATTTTTATAAGTAAATTTCCCTTCATCGTCACGAGGGTGTTCCGATTCATCCCAAACCGCCATAACCATATTCCTTTCTTTTATTATCTTTGCACAGTAAGTTAACTGATAAGATTGTTACCTAATCTAAAATTTATTATTAATAGTTTATTTAACTTACCGTTGTTTCTATATTTTCAGTATAAATCTTTTTTTAAACTTTTCAAGATGTATCGAATAAAAATATTACTTTACTCAATTTCAAATAAAGCCAAAACCATGATGAATACATGATTTTAGCATATTGTAAAAAAATATTAATAAAAAAATTTTTTTGATTAAATCTTATTATAGCGATTTATATTTTTTAAGAGAAGATAAATTTTCAATAAACTCAAATATTGAAATGTTATCTATATCCGTAATTTTCTCATATAATTCTTGTGTAAAAAGTTCCAATGTAATACATTGAGAGGAGTTTATCTTTTTAGATTATTTTTTTTCGTAAAATGAGAACTTAAGTGAGATACAAAGCTGTATTTTAATGTCCTATTAGGTTTGTATGGTTAGTGTTACTTTTCGGGCATAGTCCACTTTGGGAATTTTGTCAATTAATACATATTGGCAATTTTAATGAGACTGAAGAAGATATGCAACAAGCTATATATTCGGCACACTTGCAGGATATGATAAAAGAGCTTCCTAATGGGCTTGATACAATGCTTGGCGAACAAAATTTAACATTATCAGGTGGGCGCAACGAGTAGCAATCGCAAGAGCAATGTTAAGAGATGCTCCAATTGTAATACTTGACGAAGCAACTTCAGCGTTAGACAATGGATCAGAAGCAATCGTTCAAAAAGCTATGGATAACTTAATGAAAGACAGAACAGTTCTCATAATTGCTCACAGATTAAAAATACAGACAAAATTGAGGTTATAAATGAAAGTGAACTCGTTGAACTCGGAACGCATGAGGAGTTGATGAATATTAAAAACTGGCAATAAAAAGCACTTTATGAAATGCAGTTTAAAAAGCAGGAGGTTTTGAATGAAAGATGAAAAAGATAATATTCATAATTCATTAAAAAATTTTACACTAAAAAGTATTATAAATATTCAAAAAGCTAAAGAGAACCGAAAACTTGTGATATTTGTGGGAGCTGGTGTGTCAAGAAATTCGGGAATATCAACTTGGGCAGATCTTGTTAAGCAACTTGCAAGAGATTTAGGAATCAATCCAAAGGCGCATGATGCGGATGGTTTTAGTTATTATGGCGGAGATGATTATTTAAAAATTCCCCAATATTATTTTAATGAACGAGAAGATAGAGAGTACATGGATAGAATTAGAGAAATATTAGATCAAAATGTACCTCCTAATGAAATTCATGATTTAATATTTGATTTCAATCCTGTACATATAATCACAACTAATTATGATAATCTAATTGAAAAACAATATAATATAAAATTACCGAATACAAAGTATATAAAGGTTGCAAATGATATAGAATTGGCTGCTGCACCAATTTCAAATTATATAATTAAAATGCATGGCGAATTCGAAAATATTGTTTTAAAAGAAAGTGATTATGATTCTTATTCATCTAATTTTAAACTTATCGAAACATTTATAAAAGGTTTATTTGCAACGCATACTATATTATTTGTCGGATTCAGCTGTACAGACCCAAATATAAGACGATTAATGCAATGGGTAAAAGATATTGTTGGAAGCAAACATCAACCGGCATACCTCATCGATACCGATAAACATGATAAAATATCCTCAGAAGAATTCAGAATAAGACACGAGTATTTCAAAAAACAGGGTATTTTTACTATATATAAAAGACAAGTAGAAAAAGAGGTAGAAGATGAATTTGAAAAATGCCAATACAAGCATAAAATTAGTTTGAACGGTCAAGGTCTTGAACTATATAAATTCTTATACTTTATAAAAAATTATAAATACACTGATGTTGATAGATATTACCAAATACTTTGTCAACTTGAGTCGTTACCAGTAATTAATAGTACAATTTTGCAGAAAGTATTTAATGCTGATATTCCAAATCGCTTATATAAACACTACAATTATCCACTCGAAAACGAACAACAAAAATTTGAGTTAGATATGCTTAGGTTAAAAATGGCTTTAACCTGTTCGGATAATATAAACGATGTATTAGATTTATTAAAATTTAATAGTGTTTTAAAGGAAAAATACAAAAATGTAGTAGATAATAATTTTAAAATCAAAAATGAAGGTGATGAAAAAAAATTTAAAGATATAATAGCTGAAATAAAAAAAGAGTATCCTACAACCAAAGAAGAAACAACAAAAATTAAATATATTTATAATGTAATACAAAAAGCACAAAAATATGAAAATCAAATAAATATTTCAAAATATTTAAAATTTGAAATACAAGATTCAAACAAAGAAGAAACAAATTACAATAAAAAAGAAAAGCTCTTTAATAAGGCTTTTGATTTATACAATATGCACAAATACGTTGATGCATTTAACCTACTTTGTTTAATTTCTAACGATTTTCAAAATGATCCTATTATTTTTTATATAGCCGAATTTAATAAAAAAACTATAGCAGGTAATATTAAATGGGAAAATGGTCTGATAAAAAAAATATCTGATGAAGAAAAAAGAGTAGCTGAAAATTATGACAAAATTGACTTAGATCGGATAATAAATCATAAGATCCCGGAATCTATAAGAGAAGTAATTAAATTATTTACAATAGAGAATATTCAGAACAAGTATGCTACTTTTATAGAATGTGCAGACAATATAAAATCATATAAAAAACTTCTTGAAAATGGTGGTAGTGGTTTTAATGATTATTGTCAAAAATTATGCAAGGAATTATACTCTTTCTTTAATTATACAATAGGGAATTATATATTTATTAATAGATACAAACAAACATGTACATTATTTTATCACATAGTAGAAGCAATTCTTGAAAGTTATACAACAAAAGCATGTGCAAAAAATAATTTTATAAACTTCGGTGTTAATAAAATTGAAAATTTAAATTATTTTGAATTTTTTATTATGATTGAATTTTTGTCTAACAAACAGCTTAAATTTCTATTAGAAAATTTAAAAATAACAAATATAAACATATCAACAAAAGAAAATACAAAAGAATTATTAATATCTGCATTTACAAATTATCTTTTAAAAGTAATGAATTGTAATGGTATTGATATTAGTGATACAATAGAAAATTTCTTAACAATATTCAGCTTAATAGATATTAAAGTTGATGAATTTAAAAACATTATAAATAAATACAACCAATTTATTGATTATTATATTCCTTATTCAAAAGAAATTGATTCTTATAATTATAGGGGGAAAATCCATAAGGATTTGGCCGACTTTATAATTAATGTTACTGCAAAGTACATTGATAATAAAATAAAAATACCAAATGATTTATATGAAGAAATAATTGATAAATATAAAGATATTAACACTTTATCAGAAAATGATTATGTAAAACTTATTAGTAATTGTGTCAAAGCAATTGCAAATACAAAAAAACATCTATTGAAAAAGCAAAGCATTATTGATTTTTATATAGATAATAGTGATAGAATCAAAAATTCTGATGTAATTATCGTTGATTTGTATTTAATATCCAATGAAATAAACAAGAAAAAGATTAAAAATTATTTTAAGCAGAAAAAGTATAAAAATATAACAGCGGAAAATTCTTACCTGATTTTTTCCGCTGTAAATAATAAAATTATAACCTATACTGCAACACTTGAAAAAAATCTATTCAATACAATCGATATAGAAATAAAAAATCATATTTATCTTGAACACGAAAGCAGCAGCGATTCATTAATTACGTTATCAAATTGCCTACTTAATTTTGCATTAAATCACAAAATTAAAAATAAAAATAATTTTAAAGAACTTGTTTCTAAACTGCATGAGGTTAAATTTAACAATGAAGCAAATCTTTATATATTTAATGAGATAATAAGACTGTTAGATTTTACAATTAACCCGGCAGAGTATAATTTTGAAAATGCTGAAATTACTGATTTTCAGTATTTTGATAAAATTTATATAAAGGAAATTAAAAATATCGAAAGTCTTGCAAAATTGTTGCTTAAAAACTTGGATTTAAAGCAAGAAAATACCTATACTCGTAATGATGTAATAGACAAAATCACTAAAATACTTGATTTTAATGAGTATATGAAAGATGGGAACTAATAAAATTATATAGACTATAAGATACAAGAATCATTGAGCTTTCAAGTTTAACCGCCGCATTTAACCATCTTACAGTGGAAATAAGATTACCGGTTATTTTAGTATCTCAAGTTAATAAAAAACGTGAATGAAGAGCAGATAAAAGACCAATTTGAGGTGATTTGGCTGAACGTGATGTATTGGCTCAACATTCGGATAATTTAATATTAATATATAGAGAAAATTATTAAGACAATAAAAATCAAGAAGATGATTATAACATTCAGTCAAAAATAAAAGTGTTGCAGATTTTAATTTAGCAAAACATAAAAATGGTAGAATTGGGAATTTTAAATTATTGTTCCATCCGGAAAAAACAAATTTAAAAACCCTATAAAACTCCCGAATTATAATTTTAAAATTCGACTTTAAATCTGTACAGAAATTGATAGGATTTTTAGTAAAAAATGTGTACATTAAAACGATAATTTAAATGTTTAATTGCCCGAAAAAGTCAAAACAGATGTTAAAGTTATCCTTTTCAAGTGTTCTTATACAAAAAAACCGGCATAGCCTGTTTAAAACTTAGTTAAAGCAAGCAGGTTTTTGTAGCGGAGCATAACCCATTGTAGATTATCGGAGAGATTGAGAATACTACCCCCCCCCGGAAGTTTGAGAGAATTCTCAAATTTTTAAATTCCGAGTGGCGGTGGGGGGGGGGAGAGAAAAAAAACTTCAAAACTAATTGATATAGACTCTCAAACTCTCTGATAATCCATTCTCAATGTTACTGATAATTAATTTATATAATCATTTTATTTTTTCTTGTCAAATTATTATAAGCTTGCCATCTAATAAATAACATTTTTTAAAATAAAGAAAGCATTGAAAGGGAAATAAGCATGCAAATTTTAACAAATGATAAAGATGAAAGAATAAAGGCTAACAATATTTTATTAAAAATGTCGTTAGAAGAATAGTATAATATTGCAAAAGATATATTGGAAAATAATGAATTCCAAAGGAAACGTGTAAAATCTTCTTCCTCTGTATATAGTTTGTTAAAATCTGATTTACAAAAAGGCTGCTTAATCCCTACTATCTTTCTCGCGTTGGAAGAAAATACACAAGAGATGACTGATAATGAAATAATTCAGCTTATACAGAATAAAAAAAATAAACTTATAATATTAGATGGGCTACAAAGATCCTATACAATTTGTGATCTGTTAAACAGCTTAAAAGATCAGCCATTGTTAATTGAAAAAGTAAAAAAGAACCCAATTCGAATTGAATTATATACAGGAATAAATAAGATTGGTATTTTATATAGGATGTTAACATTGAATACTGGCCAAACTCCTATGTCGATCAGACATCAGATAGAAATTATATACTCAGATTACATTAATCAAGATATTTCCGGGGTTAAGCTTATTAGAGATATTGATGAGTTCTGCCCATACAATAATGGGGAATATAATTTTAGTGATGTAATAGAAGGTTTTATTATTTGACAATGGACAGAGGAGAACTACTCGAAAATATTAAAAGTTTGGAAAATCTTGCAAAAGATGTAAATCAAAAAGACCTATTTAAAGATTTCTTAAATTCTTATAATGAATTAGTTGTAAAACTATGTCAAATTACAAATAATTGGGGATTCAATAATGACAACTATCCATACGAATTAAATGCTCAACCATTTGCAAAAGAATTAAGTAAAATTTTTAGCAAGTCTCAGGCTATGACAGGTATTGGAGCCGCTATTGGAGTATGGTTTAAAGATGGAACTATTAAAGATTTTAAAGAAGATATCAATAAAATACAAAAAGAACGTCATCGTGTAGATACTCTATTAAAAATAAAAAAGACTAATAACAATTTTGAAACAGAATATAAAAATTTAAAACAAATATCAGATTTAAATCAAGATAGTATTGGCAAAAAATTATATAGCTTAAGAAATAAACTTGTACATAGCTTTTATTCAATTGAAAATCGTTCTGATTTAAGTAATTTGATAGCTGAAACCGAATTACTATTAATTGATTTACTTTTGCAAAAACCTATAAATATGCACGAATACATAAAAGAACAAGCATATTTTCTGTCTTTGCAAAATCCAAATAATACAGAAAGTGATAATTGGTTTTTAGCGAAAAAGAAATGTGATCCTCTTAAATAAACCTAACTTGTAAATTAAGTTTAATATGATTCGTACCATTTTCTTGATATATACTTCCAAATTCATAACGAGAGGCGCTTGGTGTATCAAATCTCGTATTTTTAAATAAATATTCCCGGAATTCATTGTGGTTATAAAGGTGATAACACAAAATTTCTCCATCTTCACGAACAATAATATAACCGCCCGTTGCTTGATATTCTCCAGTCCACGTAGTTGCGGGAGTCATACCAAGAGCAATATCGGTCAAGAAGTTTTTCATTTTATGCTCATAATAAAGATGTGGCATATTTGTATTTAATTTACATGGATTAATCGCTCTTACTTTGGGTGTTAATTCTGAAATCAAACTACCTTTTCCCAAATAATATTGAACTAAGTATTCGGAAATAATCAAAGGAAATGCGCTATCCACCATTTGCAAGTTAGCCTTGAAATTTTCGTTTTCCATTCCTGCAAAAAGTAATTTGCAACCGTAATCTTTGATTTTTAATAATCTGTCTCGCAATTTTGCTCGCGTATCTGTTTTATTGACTTCGTTGATTTGTTCTTCCGATAAATCCCCTGCTATTTTATAAATAAAATTTGTAGTTTTTCCCGGGTTTAATAATGTCGAAGCACTACCCAATCTTGATTTTATACTAAAACCGAATAGTTCTTCTCTTAAAGTTTTACAATCATGCAGTACCAAAGAAATATCACTTTTATCTAAAGAATCTGCTTTTACTTTGGTACATTGAACAATATTCATAAAATCTTCTATTTCCGGAACTGCAAACGTACTGTCAGATTTTTTAATAGCATCCAATAAAATTTTTGCTTTTGTTTCGAATTCCAACATCGGAAGTTTTAGTAAAATATTTCCCATATCATCCTTTACTTCAATATTCGGAGAATCATTTACAAAGTGCTTAACCTGCTCATCTTCCTTTCGTAATATTTCAATTAAGGGATAATACAAATCTTCGATTTTATTTAAATCCGCATCTGCAGCATAAAGAACACCGTCTCCCAATAATTTTAGGAAAACGTAAAGTTCACTCCACTCCCCTTTGTTTTGCGTAATCATATTACTCCTTAATAATTATTTCGATTAAATTCTTTGCAGTTGCTTGAATTGCCGGAATTGCAACAGAGTTACCAAATTGCTTGTACGCATTTACATCAGCAACTTCTATTTTAAAATTATCGGGAAATCCTTGTAAACGAGCCCATTCTCTCGGGGTCATTCTGCGAATACCCTCTCTGTTTACTTCTCCCTTAATATGTGTAACCGGAGTAAAATCTTTTAATCTCTTGTCTATTATAAGATTTCTTTCTCTACCCATACCTCCCGTTACTATAGTATTTGAAACTCCGTTTAAATCTTTTATTTCATAACCGAATCCATTACCTTTAGCTTCATTTCTTGCTTTATGTTTTTCCAAACATTCAAGATATGTTGTAGATAAGTAATATTTTGCGGAAACGGGTTTCTTTTCCAAGATATCTCTAATTGTTTTTGTTGTATCAGTAGGTTTAGGGTATGAAAAATCTTCTTCTTTGATACCCAAATCAGTTCTGAAGCCAACAATAAAAATTCTTTCTCTGTTTTGTGGGACACCAAAATTCTTTGCATTCATTATTTGCGGTTCGGGAACAATATATCCCAAATCATTCCTTAAAACATTTAATATGGTTGCAAGAGTTTTACCACCTTTATGGTTAGTTAAACCTTTTACATTTTCCAAGAAAAATGCTTTTGGCTGTTTTGCTTTAATTATTCTTGCAACATCAAAAAATAGTGTCCCTCGGGTATCATTAAATCCGCCTCTTTTCCCTGCGATAGAAAACGCTTGACACGGGAACCCGCATACCAAAATATCGTGATCGGGAATTTTATTTTCATTTATTTTTGTAATATCCCCATCGGGGACATCGCCAAAATTAATAGCATAGGTTTTTTGAGCCTGTTCATCTATTTCGGAACTGAACACACATTTACCGCCTAAATTCTGAAAGGCTATACGCATTCCACCAATCCCGGCAAATAAATCTATGAAAGTAAATTTGGTATTTTCTTGAGCAGGAAACGGAATATCTCCTTTAGAAAACATTTTTTTGAATAACAATATTTGTCCCGTACTCAAATCTTTTTCTTTATTTTCTTTTTCTACAAAATTTACACTCATAGAACACCTATCTCTTTTTTGATTTTATTTACACATTGATCCAAGTTTTTCTGAATATCTTTTCCCCAGAGTCTTACTACTTTCCAGCCTTGTTCTTTTAGAATTTTATTAACTGCTTTATCCCTTTGGATATTACCTTCAATTTTCTTTATCCAAAATTCTTTATTAGTCTTTATATCGTTTTTACGGACTTCCCAGTTATATCCATGCCAAAATTCACTATCACAAAAAATTACTGTTTTATATTTATATAAAACGATATCAGGTTTTCCTTCAAGCTTTGTATAGTTTTTTTTGTATCGATACCCCTCTTTCCAAAGAGCAGACCTTAACATAATTTCTATTTGACTGTCTTTATTTTTGACAGCTTGCATATTTTTATGTCTTTGTTCTTTAGTAAGCCTGTCCATGTGATAATTATATATCAAATAATAATGTTTTGCTTGTTTATAAAGATTTGTTATTAAAAGAAATCATGATATACTTATTTAGTGAATACAAGGAAATTTTTAGTTAGCAATAATATAATAAGAACGGGGGAAAAAACACTGGAATGCTTCTGTAGTATTTGTCCTAATATGTCTGTGTATAACAACAAAAAGCCATCTGAGACCGTAAAAAATTTATGGCAAAAATACAATAACACCAAAGCTTGTACAAACAGCATGAACGGAAAAATTTTGGAACTTATTATTGCGATAATACTTTATAATTCGGATATTATGCCTTTTTATACAAATGCAAAAGTCCATTTTGTTCCGGGCATTAATTATGATATTCTATTGTTTTCAAAAGACAATTTCCCTATTGTTTTAAGCATTAAAACAAGTTTACGAGAACGTTGGAAACAAGCAGATCTTGAGGCTTTAGCTCTGAATAATGTTTATAGAAAAGCTCAAACGTATCTTTTAACATTGGAGGAGCATGAAGCATCTGTTCGACTTGATAATAAAGATGAGTGGTTAGGACTTGAAGATATTATATATTGTTATTCCGATAAGTTTGATAATTTTATAAATAAATTAAAAGAACATAAGTATATAACCCCCGAAAAAATTGAATTAATAGATGCTCAAGCAAGAGTTTCCAAATAGGTCTCTTGCAATAAAAAGCTAATAGTTCCTCCATGCTTGAGCTACAATTAATATAATAGGGACCAATTATGAACCATATCGATTTTTTAAATACATTTAAACTTCTGATGTGGTTTTTAGGCACAGGAGCTTTTGTTTATGCTGGAGTCCCAACAGCCAAGAAGTTTATTACACAATTTAAAATAAATATATTTTGTAAAAATACAGGAGAAATTCCTATGTTATTTAACAATCTATCTAACTATACAACAAGGCAAAATTTAGAAAATTATTTTCTTGACAATAAAATTATTCCCCAAAAAGGAGATAATGATTAAGCATAATATTTTGAATTAGCGCATCCAAGTCGCGATATTAGACGAAAAAAATTAAAGAAGCCGTAAGAGGCAGAAAACCACCCATAAGTATTGTTATCCACAAATCTACAGAATTTAAAGATGAAGAAGTAGATGGCTGTTACGCTGCATTAAAAGATTGTGAAAGTATTGAGTTAGTTCAACTTCAAAAAAATGCACCATGGAAAGGTATTAAAATAGGTGAAAAACAGCGAATTGCAAATTATCCTTGCAAAAGGGAGGACAATTCTACAATTAGATAATAGTTTGTTGTTAGGAACGCAAGGGGATATTGTATTGTCTGAAGATGGCAAACATTTTTATAAAGAAGGCAGAGGAATTCCCGAACCAATAATTTTGAACAGATTAGCCGGTCACAGTTCTTGGTATGACAGCGCATATAGTAAATTAGGACTTACTAAAATGAATTGGAATAGTGTCATCGGATTTAATATTACTCCAAAAGAGTTTAAGAATTTAAGCAATTGGTCAGAAAATATTTATAGCAAAGCGGTTGTTATCGATTACTTTTTGCTTATCAACCGGAGAGGAATGTTATAATCTTGCCCCGGTAATTAAACACCTGCGTAACATGCAGATGTTTTGAACACATTCTTCATAGATCATGAAAAAAATGCCGAAATTTAAATGCTGTTTAAATGATGTTTATATAATTAAAAAAGGAAAATAAAATGAAAATGGTAAAAGTAAAGGAATTAGAAAATCTTGAATTATTTAAAATTATGATAGAAAGGTTTAAAAAAGAAGAAATTTCAATAGAAGAATTACAATTTATACGAGACTTTACTTTAAAGGCTAATCATAATGAATTATTTTACTCCCATAAAAAAGCAATAGATGATTTTACCAAGTTTATTAATGAAAAAATTAAAGAAAACAATCAAGCAATTTTTAGTAAAAAGGTTCTGAAGTCGTACACTATGGCGAGTTTATCTTTTTAGTATTTGTTTTTTAATAAGTCGGACGAACATTTTGAGAATAACTGATAATAGGTTCTTTCTTTATATTAAGATTTTTCCTAAGCATTAATCATATTTTTTCCTGCTTCAAATGCTTTTTGAACATCATTCGGGAATTGTTCTTCCCTGCTTTTAAGTTTTTTATTTTTATCAAAAGTCTCAACCACGTATTTGTCATAGTCACTGAACTGATAAGTATCATAAGCAAAAATTCTCACGGGTTTTTCATATACTGTTGTTATCATAAATTCTGTTTTATCAAACATATCAGGGTATATTTGATTTGCAAGAGCTTCTGATACATTCATTGTATAAATCATAGCCGTTTTTAGTTTTTTGGGCGCAATTGACGGATATCCTTCTTTGTATTCAAAAAAGGGAAACGTCAAACGCTCTATAAAACATCTTGTAACACCCGTTACATCCGAACAATATATTGGGCTTGCTACAACGAGACCGTCAGCATTTGATATTTTATCCAATACTGGTGCTAAACCGTCAGGGTATGAACATCTGCCAAAGTTTTTGCCCTCTTTTAATTTGCAGGCAAAACAGCTTCTGCATCCTTTAAAATCAACGTCATACAGATGTATAATTTCAGCTTCACCGCCTGCTTCTTTTACACCGTTTGCAAAACTTTCGCACATTTTTGCGGTATTCCAATTTTTTCTCGGTGACCCGTTTACTATAATAACTTTTTTCATTTTCAACTCCCTAATAATTTACGTATTCATCTGTTTTTTATAATTAAAAATTTAGTATTTGATTATCATCAGGCACTATAACATTTTCCAATTTTAAATTTTTAATATCATCTCTTGTAACAGTCAAATGGCTTACCGTACCCATGTGACTTGCAACAATTTTTGAATTTTTAGAGTACGAAGCAATTTCTTTTACGTCATCTGCATTCATAATTATTCTTTCACCGTTTAAGACAGTAGCTCCGCAGGCATTTATAACAATAATTTCGGGTTGGAATTTATCAATTGCCTCTTTTACTTCACTGCACCAGATAGTATCGCCTGCAACGTATAAAGTTTTGTTATTTTCGGATTTAAAAACCACGCCCATAGAATCATAAGGCATACCAAAACTCTCGCACAAGGGTTTTATAATTTCTCTTTTTCCGTGCTGGCAATTGGTTTTGTATAATTTTATCCCTTCAAAATCAGTACCGTTTTCACTTATCACTCTTATATCTTTAAAGCCCAATTTTTCAATAATATCTTTGTCTATTTCGGACTGTACAAAGAAAGAAATATTTTTATTAATTGCCTTAGCTGCAAATTCATCCCAGTGGTCGGGGTGGTAATGAGTCAGAATAACTGCGTCAACATCAACTATTTTTTCAATAGAAATCGGGAGTTCAACTCTCGGTTGTCTGATATGAGAATTTACTCCTGCCTCAAAGCCTGCCATATAATCTTTAGGCATAAGCCACGGGTCAATTAAAAATCTTTTATTTTTGTAAGTAATAATTATTGTTGCGTTTCTGATTTGATGAATTTGCAAATTACTCATATTTAATACACCTTTGTTTAAAGTTAACACTATTCAATTTAAGAATATAACATAATTGTATTTATAATACTATTAACTTTACATAAAGTTTGCTGCTGCTTTAAATTGATAATAAAATAATTTTGTAAAAAAAATTGAAATTTATGATAGAATAATTTAATATTGATTTATAAATCGGGTGAACTCATAAAAAGACTAAAAAAGCCGAGCAAAATTCAAGACTGCAGCTTTGAGCCTTATCCCGAGAAATTATTTTAGGGGAGTTGATAACTCAAATGCACAAAGTAAATTTAAAAAATTTTATAATCGGCGGCGATAAATTAACTATATTGGCAGGTCCCTGTGCTATTGAATCAAAAGACATCCTTTTTAAAACCGCAGAACATCTGAAAAATCTTACCACAGAACTCGGGATTAATTTTGTTTTTAAATCATCTTATGATAAAGCCAACAGGAGCTCCATAAACTCTTACAGAGGTTTAGGAATTGAAAAAGGACTTGAGCTTCTCGGTGAAGTTAAAAAAGAATTTGATTTGCCGATTGTTACGGATATCCACAATCCGAATGAAGCCGCGTTAGCTGCTGAAGTCGCAGATATTATTCAAATCCCCGCATTTTTATGCAGACAAACAGATTTGCTTGTTGCGGCGGCTAAAACAGGGAAAATTATTAATATTAAAAAAGGTCAATTTTTAGCACCCCGGCAAATGAAATCTATT
The DNA here is from genome assembly GCA_947587605.1 of Candidatus Gastranaerophilales bacterium. Taxonomy (GTDB): domain Bacteria; phylum Cyanobacteriota; class Vampirovibrionia; order Gastranaerophilales; family Gastranaerophilaceae; genus Avigastranaerophilus. Next base: position 3,900 of record CANPYB010000022.1, on the reverse strand, counting down.
GCAAATAAAGTTTTAGAGTCGGGAAATGATAATATTACAATTACGGATAGAGGCGTTACTTTCGGATATAACAATCTTGTTTCCGATATGCGCGCTATTCCTATAATACAGGAAATGGGATACCCCGTTATTTTTGATGCAACACACAGCGTTCAACTGCCGGGCGGATGCGGTGACAGTTCCTCGGGAGAAAGAAAATTTGTTCCCGTTCTTGCGAAAGCAGCTGTTGCGGCAGGGGCTAACGGTTTATTTTTTGAAGTCCACCCAAATCCAGATAATGCTCTTTGTGACGGAGCAAACATGATTAACTTTAATCAAGCTGATATTATATTTAAAGTTTGCCGGGATATTTTTAATTTGGTTCAATAATTACCAAGGATAATTGTTTGATATTTTCCAATCATCTTTTATTATTACTGCCGCACAATAATTTCCGGTTTTGCTTTTATTGCAGTTATCTTCATTAGATGCAGTGATTAATTGTTCTTTTGTATATTGATGACCATAGGGGAGTAATTTCCCCTCATATTCCGGATGTTCTTTATTTTGCGCCCAGTATTCAAACATAAAAATATCTCTTGCTACGGTATTAAAAAGACTTTTCCCGTTAATATCAACATAGAAATATATAACCTTATAATCGTCAGATCCGTTTGTCTGCATTGCTACAAACATTCCGTCATTAAGATAAAATCTTCTCCAGTTTGCATCTAATGTTTTTTTAGTTCCGTTTAATTCTTTAAATTGGAATTCACATTCTTTTTCTTGTGATGTTTTGCAATCTTCCATTAATACCAAATATGATTTTAAATAATCATCGAAAAATGTATTTGTTGATTGCTCACTAACACCTGCGGGAAAATCCCAATAATTATGAAAACCGTTAAATGCCTCTGTCTTTTTTAAGGCTTGTCCCAATATAGTGCTTGTTTTTTGTAATTTTGCAACTGTTTGTTGTTTGATTGTATGAGCAATTAAATTTCCCATAACCAAGGCAGCAACAACTCCAATGATTGTTAAAGCTAACAATGTCTCCGCCAAAGTAAATCCTTTTTTATTAGCTTTTATCAACTTTCTCAACGCCCCTTATATTTATCAACAACAGTAAATAATTCTTCTTTTTCTTCTTTATCAAGTATTACAAGCGGTAATCTTACCGTTTCGTTTATAATACCGATATGTGATAATGCCGCTTTTACCGGTACGGGATTTGGTGCCATGAACAACTTTTTAAACAGCGGATATAACTCAATATGCAGTTTTAATGCATCTTCGATTTTTCCCGATTTAAACAGTTGTATCATTTGTTTTACTTTATTACCTGCTACATGGGAAGCAACGCTTATTACTCCATAAGCACCTAATGATAACATCGGAAGCGTTAAACTGTCATCACCCGAATATATGATAAAATCTTCGGGGCACATTGATTTTATATCACTTATTAAATCTAAATCAGAATTACTTTGCTTAACTGCTGCAATATTTTTAAATTCTTTAGCAAGTTTCGCTATAGTCGCGGGCTGCATATTTACTCCCGTTCTTCCGGGGATATTATACAATATTATCGGCAAATCCACAGCTTTTGCCACTGCAGAAAAATGTTCATACATCCCTTTTTGAGAAGGTTTATTATAATACGGAACAACTGTCAAAATAGCGTCTGCGCCGAGTTCCTTTGCTTTTAATGAAGATTTAACCGCTGTTTCGGTAGCATTAGAACCTGCTCCCATTATAAGTTTAACTCTGCCATTTACTGTTTTCTTAACGAATTTAAAAATTTCATATTCTTCTTCGTGCGAAAGTGTCGGAGTTTCGCCTGTCGTTCCCGCTACCAATATAGCGTCTGAGCCTGTATTTATTAAATGATTAACCAATTTTTCCAAAGCGGGATAATCAACACTTAAATCCTTATTAAAAGGAGTTATCATTGCCGTAATTAATTCACCTGCATTATATCTCATAATTTTACCTCTTAAAATACCTGCATTTCTATCACTTTTTCAGCAATCCTTACCGTATTCAATGCCGCACCGATTCTAAGATTATCCGCTACGCACCAAAATGTAATTGCGTTATCAAATGCAATATCTTTTCTTATTCTGCCCACGTACACAGGGTTTGTGTTTGCCGCCTCAACTGCTGTCGGAAATTCATAATTTTGAGGGTCGTCAACAACTTTAACACCCCATGCTTTTTCTAAAATTTCTCTTGTTTTTTCAGCGGTTATTTCTTTTTCAAATTCAACCGTAACTGCTTCAGAGTGGCCTATAAACACGGGAACTCTAACTGCCGTACAAGATATAGGTGTATTTGGGTTTAAGTGAAGAATTTTTCTGGTTTCATTTGTTACTTTCATTTCTTCTTTGGTATAGCCGTTATCGCAAAATACATCTATTTGCGGAATACAGTTATAAGCTATAGGTTTTTTAAATACTTTGTTTTCAAATGTTTTACCCTCATTTACTGCAATTGTATTTTCTTTAAGCTCGTTAATAGCAGCTAAACCCGCACCTGATACCGATTGATAAGTGCTTACAACCATTCTTTTTATACCCGCATAATCATGCAAAGGTTTTAAAACAAGCATTAACTGTGAAGTTGAACAATTAGGATTTGCTATTATACCCTTATGTGTTCTGATATCTTCATCATTAACTCCTGCAATAACAAGGGGAACATCTTTTTCCATTCTGAAAGCACTGGAGTTATCAATATAAACCGCACCGCGTTTAACGGCTTCTTTTGCTAAAGCTAAACTTGTTGAACCGCCTGCCGAAGCTAAAACTATATTTATTCCCTCAAAAGCCTCCGGAGTTGCTTCTATAACCGTATAATCATTACCTTTAAATTTTATTGTTTTACCCGCACTTTTTTTGCTTGCAAGAAATTTTATATCCTCATATACAACATTATTTTCTTCCAATATTTTTAAAATATTTCTGCCTACAACTCCTGTAGCACCAAGTACACCTATTACGGGTTTTCTCATATTCCTTACTCCTCGTTTTCTTTAAATTATCCTACAAAGCCTTTGCTATTACAAGCATTTTATAATAATAAAAGACCGGCATAATAATATGCCGGTCTTTATTTATTTTTACTTTTTATGCTGTTATATTTAAAAGATTATTTTTAGCTGAAGCAAAAACTGTTGCTTCAGGCTCTTTTGTAACACTCATCAATTCTTGTGTGGTTCTGCCTGCATATTTTTGCCCGATATCTTTAATTTCTCCCAATGTATTACCACTATACTTTCTTACTTTGGCAAGATCTTTTAATGCATCAATATCATATTTTTTAACAGAACAAAGCTGACTTACCGTAGAATTCATAAAAACCTTCCTTCCTTTTTTTATTAAACACACTTTTGTGATACTTTAATAAAAAATTTTTTTTAGTTATTCATGACAGAAATTACCTCTTTTTTTACATTTCTTAATAGTTATTAACCGGTATTTTATATCTGATAACCGTTAGAAATTTATTTATAATGCGGATATAATGCTTATTAATATGGACTTAAATGCTGATGTTGAAAAAAAATTCGGTGCTAAACTTGCTTATGTTAGAAAGAGCAAGAAGCTCTCTCAAATGAAATTAGCCGATATGGTTAATATGAATTTTAATTATATTGGGCAAATTGAACGTGGTGAAGCTAATGTTACAATTAAAACAATGAAAATTTTAGCTAACGCACTTAATGTTGAACTAAGTACACTTTTTAATTTTACTTTTTAATTTTGTTGTTAAAATTTATTAATTTTTCACTATAAAACAAGAAAAAATACTCTTGTATACTTTACGAATTTGTAAAATCGTTGTATAATTATTTTGTTATTAATGTTTCGGCTAGTGTAAATATTGCAAGTTCTTAAATCTTACATTTAAACTTGCATT
>CANPYB010000021.1 GCA_947587605.1 Candidatus Gastranaerophilales bacterium | reverse complement strand
GCTCGCAGGTTCTCACGTTTCGCATAGCTCTAATTAAATTGATAAAAGAGCTATTGCTCACCTGATGTGAGGCTGTACGGCTTTTGCCTACACCCTCATCAAAATCCTGTCATCCCGATTTGTTATGTCTAAACTGCTCGCAGGTTTCGCGTATGTGATTTTCTACGGCTATGCCTTGAAAATCTACAAACCCGACCCGTCAAACTACGGCTCAAATTTTCGCCTTGTTTGTCGTGCAAATCCTGTCATCCCGATTTCTCATTGGCTCGCAGGTTCTCACGTTTCGCATAGCTCTAATTAAATTGTCAAAAGAGCTATTGCTCACCTGATGTGAGGCTGTACGGCTTTCGCCTACACCCCTCATTCGCGTATGTGATTTTCTACGGCTATGCCTTGAAAATCTACAAACCCGACCCGTCAAACTACGGCTCAAAATTTAAGCGAAAAGTCAAGCTATACCTAAAAAGCACTCATTAAAGATTGTTTACGAATTATGTCTCACTTATCTATTCGCTTTTATGACACAAATTGTCGCAGCTTTGCTTTGTAATACTGCATTTTTTGTACGGCTATTATAAACTATTAATATTTTTTTCTTCGATTAATTCAATTATGAATAAATTATTTAGTATTAAAAAGCATATATTATCTTTAAAATAAGTTGATTTTTTCATTGGAGATAATATTTTAGCACCCAATTTAATTAATATATCTTTTGCTTTTTCTATATTTATAGTTTTATAAGCGAAATGATATAATTTAATTTTCCTGTCTAAGAAATAATTAAGAGTTGTGCTTTCTTTCAAATTTTCTAACAGTTCAAGGAGAGGCATGTTATTTGAGCTTATAAATAAGCCTTTTATCCCTTGATTTTCATCTTGAAAAATATTTGACACTTTATTATATCCTAAGAGTTTAAATGCTTCAAATTCTTTTTCTATATTATTTGAGGCTACTCCTATATGATGAAACTTTAAACCTCCCGTATGAATGTCAAGTTCTCTAAAAAATAATTTATTACATTTTTCATCAAGAGCGGTTTTTATACAATCATAGTAATATTCTTTTTCGGCATAATGTTCTACCGCATCATAATATATTCCGTTAAGTTCAAAAAAGTTTTTTAATATTCCGCGGGTTTTTTCTTTATTTTGTTCATGAAATTTAACTGTTTGTATATTATCTTTAATTGTTCTGGCGTATACTTCATTTAATTCCAAATCTTCAAAAGCAGTTAAAAACATCAGATTAACACTTTCAATTGCAGCTAAAGAGCCTTTTTTTATAATCCATCTTCCCCATTCCGCTTTATTGTTTTCAATATTATATATGGATATTAATCCTTCTTTTTTATCATTAAATCTGTTTTCTACGACAAAATAATAATCATTTTCGCGTTCAAAATAATTTTTCAGCCATTCAATTTGTAATCCCGTATCATTTTTTACGGGATGAATATATTTGTTTCTTTGAGCATCTTCTAAGCGAACGTCAAGAATAAACTCCGCGTCCTCATAGTTTATCGGTCGGAGTCTATATACCATACCTTCTTTTATTATTGTTTTTTTCATTTATTTTGCCGTTTTGCTTTCTATTACATTTTTAATTTTATTTATGCTGCGCATCTGACCGATTTCTTCTTCCGTAAATCTTGTATTATAATCATTTTCTAACTGCATAATTATTTCTATATGTGTAAAAGAATCCCATAAATCTTCATTTTCTTTATTTTTATTTAATTCTTCCGTGCTGATTTGCGTGATTTTAGATATAATTTCAATTATTTTATCCGTCATTAAACTTTCTCCTTATATAATATTTTTATAAACTCATAATTATTTTCATATTTAAAATTTGCATAATCTGTCAGATTTTGGGTTAAATGCTTATTAATAAAATTTTCTGCGGGCAGATTTCTTTCTCCTTTAGTAAAAAATATTTTTAATTTTTTACTGTTAAAATGATTAAGCAGAAATTGAATGGAACCTAAAACAATAATTTCGTCAAGTCCGCGACCCAGAGCTCTGCAGCTGACAAAGCATTCTTCAAGTTCAACTCCGTTTTTTGTATTTTTACCGGTACATACACAAATTATTCCGCTGTCTGAGAGTTTATCTTTTAAAACGGTGCTGACTACGGCATAGTCCTTATCTTTAATGATTTTTTCCAATTCTGCTTCGCTGTATCTTTTATAATTAAATATAAATTGATTTGTTTTGCGAGAAAGTTCAGAAATACGCGGGATTTTTTCTTCATTATTTAATTCGTATGTAATTTCAACATTAAGACTTTTTAGATAATCTTCAAAATTTGAGCTGTTCATCAACTGTTTTCTGGCATTATTTGCTTTTGCATCAGTACTTCTTATAGCGTCTTCTTGTTTAATTGAGAATTTTTTTAAACAGGGGAAATTTAATAATATTTTTTGTGTAATTTTTGCATCATTATTTGCAAGAATAATTTTAATTTCGGGATAAACTGATTTTACCTGAGCAAGTTCGCCTATGTTATCATCTATAAATACTACCGAATCTGAGGCTATATTCAAAAATTTAATAATTTCTCCTATACCTTTGGACTTTGAATCCCAAGATGCCGATATATATGTGAAATCATCTAATTGTAACGGGAAATCTTTTCTTTTGTTAAACATATTCACGACATCATCTTTTTCGTTCTTTGAGCATACACACAGAAAATAGCCTTCTTTTGCTTTTTGTTTTAATACTTCCTGGAGTTTTTTATGTTCTAAAGTTAATTCAATACCGTCAATTAAATCTTCGCCTAAGATTCCCTTATATAAAGTATTATCTAAATCTACAACTATTGCTTTTAAATTAGGTTTTAACAAAGCCGGAATATAATTTAGCAGTATATCTTGTGCACATTGTGTTAAGGCTTGAGTACTTAATTTTGTTCCGCTGTATGGTTCAAGTCTTATATCGGTATATTTGTCTTTTAATTCATTTTTAATTTCGTTAAAGTTATATATTATAACTTTATCATTATTTATTTTTATATCTTTTCCAAAAGCTGCCAGTATGATTGGTTTTGTGTACATTTTAGAAAGTATATTTAAACGTTCGTTGATTACATCTTCAATCTTTTCAATATTATATCTTGTCAAATCAAGCCATAAAATTAACATATCCGAAGTTAAATCAAGATTAATAAACGATAGTGTATCGTCATAATCGCTGTATATGAACTCTGCTTTTATATCCGAATAGTCAAGATAGGCGCTTGAGATATTTTCAATAAGTTCAAAAGAGTGATTTCTGTATATATAAATCTTATAAGTTTTTTTTGACAATGATTTATAATTTAATAAATCAATTCTTGACGGTGAATTTTCCAATAAAAATTTTTGCAAATTCAAATATTTTTGCATACTAAACTGCCTCCTTATTGGTTAAGAAAGAATTAAAATTAATAAATATAAGATTATTTATTGATTTCGCCCGGGGGGGGGTATTTTGAACCAGCAATTCTATTTTTCTAAAACCATGGGAAACGGGATTGAATTTAATTTGGGCAATTTCGCAGGCTTTTTTATCCGATTCCGTATCTCCGTACATTTCTTGAGCTAAGGTATCAGTTAATATATCAGCTTTTAATTTCGGAGTTTGTGCACCGGAATTTACAATGTAAATTTCTGAAAAATACTTTTCCAATTGTAAATTTTTTAATTGTACTTTACAGGATTTTTCATTGTTTCTTGCCGTTATTAATATTAAATTAGAATTTTGTTTAAGTTGATTTAATAATTTTTCCGAATTTTCATATAAATAATCAAGTTTTAAAAATTCTTCTTTTTCAATATTTTGAAGCCAAAAATTTTGTACTTTATCAATAATATTTTTATCTAATCCCTTTTTCTCAAGGTATTTAATATTATTTAGTCCGTCTCTTTTAGATTGAATATAGTCTTCCGTATTAATTGAAATTCCGTAATTATTTAAAGCATTAGTTAAGACTTTTTTATGTCTGTCAAAACTGTTAAGGATAGTTCCGTCAAGATCAAAAGCTATAGTCGGAGCAGTTTTTGTAACAACATTATTATAAGTTCTTATAACATATTGAGTTGAATGTTTTAATTTAAGCGGAGCAAAAATTTCATTTTCTGATTTATTTAACATTAAATTTGCTAAAGCGCTTGCTTCATCCCAACCGGCAGCGCAAGTCAGCCCCATAGCGCCCGCGAGCCTAAAATTTACATCGGTTATAACATATTCATTTTTTGAGTTTTTCATAAATTGAATATTAAAATATGTTCCCGGATTAAAAACCTTTATAAATTTTTTGGCAACATCTTCTAAGGCTTTGCTTTTATATACTTTTGCTTTTGAGCAAACTCCTGCTTTTGCTTCAATTCGTTCTCTTGCAGCGGTTGAAATGCGGTTATTATAATTAAAACATTCTAAAGTTATTTCAGGTGCAGTGCATATTTCTTGAATTATATATTTTGAAAGATGCTTTTTTGCATTAATTTGTTCTTTAGTAAGTATTTCAGCGCCTACAGAACCTGCACCGTCTATAGGTTTTATAAAATATTTCTTATTGTTTTCAAGGTTTTTACTATCGTATTTTTGCGGTATTAAAAAACCGTTTTCTGCCAATATATCGTTTATTTGCAGTTTATTATAATCTTTTTTTGCACCGCTTAATGATTTAACTTTGAGTTTTATTAAATCTTTATTATCGGATGAAAACAGGTTTCTGTCGATATCAAGTGTCGGAAGAATGTAATTAATATTTTCTTTTTTGCAGATATCGATAATTATATTGTAGTAATTTTTATCTGTTGACAATGGCACTTTATAAAATTTATCAATATATGAATATGATGAAATCAAATATTCATCATTAATATCAGCAGCAGCTATATAAAAATCATCTGTATATTTTTCTTTTAAGGTCTTAATAAAATGAAAGGCAGAGTTAAGCCCTGCTGACAATACAAGAATTTTTATTAATTGCGGATTGCTCCCGTCATTTATTGTATTATTTTGATGACTTTCGGAAATATTAATCATGATATTTTAAAGTATCATAAAAACAGTTTTTTTACAATTTTAATTTTAGTTAACATGTTAACAAAAATTCACCTTAGTATTGACAAAGCCTAAAAAATAGTAAATAATATTGTTAACCGGTTAACAATTTGAGGTAATAATGCAAAATGATATTTTGAATACACTATTTAATTTGTATGATATCACAAATCAACTTGATATATTGTATAAAGACGAGTTTGGCGATATCTTATCGGATTATACGTATACCGAAATGCACTGTGTTGACTGCATAGGTAAAATTGATAATCCAAATGTTACAAAAATTGCACAATCTTTGAATTTAACAAAAGCTGCCATAAGTAAAATTATTAAAAGACTTATAGCGAAAAAGGCTGTTTACATATATAAAAATCCCGATAACAGAAAAGAAACTTATTATAAACTCACTAAAATCGGGCAAGAGGTCTTTGATAAACATTTAAAAATGCACGAAACATGGTGCGAAAAGGATAAATCCTTTTTTAATCAATTTAATAAAAAAGATTTAGAAATAACTTATGAAATCTTAAATAAATACACAAAAACCTTACAGAAAAGGTTAAACGACATTAAGGAGAATTTAAAATGAAAAAATCTTATAAAATTGAGGTTGATTGTGCAAATTGTGCGAACTTAATGGAAGAAGCCGCAAAAAAAACTAACGGGGTTAAAAATGCGGTAGTTAATTTTATGACTCAAAAAATGGACGTAGAATTTATTGAAGATGTTGATATTAATGCGGTTATGCGCGATGTTTTAAAAAATTGCAAAAAAGTTGAGGATGACTGCGAAATATATATTTAGCGTGCCGATTATGAATAAAAAACAAAAGAAAATGTTAATAAGGATAATCATTGCAGGCATTCTGCTTATCGGGCTGCATTTTATTCCGATGAATGGTGTGCTTAGATTTATTGCGTATATGATACCTTATATTATAATTGGGCATGATATTCTTAAAAAAGCAGTTAAAGGGATTATGAACCGAAAACCCTTTGATGAGTCTTTATTAATGGCTGTCGCAACACTTGGAGCCATTGCGCTTGCTTTATATAATGAAGCTCACGCTCAAACAGGCGATTACGTCGAAGCTATAGCAGTTATGCTTTTTTATCAAATCGGAGAGTTTTTCCAGAGCGTCGCTGTCGCAAAAAGCCGAAAAAATATATCCGAATTAATGGATATCAGACCGGATTATGCCAATATTGAAAAAGACGGCAGACTTGAAAAAGTCAGCCCTGAAGAAGTTAATATCGGCGATGTAATTATAATATCCGCAGGTGAAAAAGTGCCGTTGGACGGTGTTATTGTTGAGGGAAATTCATCCGTCAATACATCCGCGCTTACGGGCGAGAGTGTTCCTAAAAACGTTGAGGCGGGTGATGAAATTATTTCGGGCTCAATTAATTTAACGGGACTGTTAAAGGTTAAAGTAACCAAAAAATTTGGGGAATCAACAGTATCTAAAATCTTGGAGCTGGTTGAAAATGCAAGTTCAAAAAAATCAAAATCGGAAGATTTTATATCGAAATTTGCACGGGTTTATACTCCTGTTGTTGTTATTTCGGCACTTATTCTTGCAATATTTCCGCCATTATTTCGGGTATTAATTTTACATTTGCCTGCTCTGTGGAATATATGGGTGTATAGGGCTTTAACATTCCTTGTAATCAGCTGTCCTTGTGCTTTAGTTGTCAGTATTCCGCTGTCGTTCTTCGCAGGGATTGGCGGTGCGTCAAGAGCCGGTATTTTAATTAAAGGTTCAAATTATCTGGAAACTTTATCTAAGGTTAAAACTGTTGTCTTTGATAAAACGGGGACTTTAACAAAAGGCGTTTTTGAGGTTAATGCAATACATCATAATAAAATAGAAGAAAATAAATTAATAGAATACGCAGCGCTTGCCGAGAGTGCAAGTTCTCATCCTATCGCGGTCAGCCTTAAACGTGCGTATAATAAGGATGTTGATATATCAAGAGTTAAAAACATTCAAGAAATAAGCGGAAACGGTGTAATCGCAAATATTGATGACATTGAAGTTATTGCGGGTAATGAAAAATTAATGGATAAATTTAATATAGATTATATTAAATGCCATTCAACCGGAACCATAATTCATATCGCCATAAATAAAAGCTATATGGGACATATTGTTATATCTGACGTAATAAAGCCGGAGTCTGAAACTGCAATAAAATCACTTAAAAATATAGGTATTAAAAAAATTGTAATGTTGACGGGGGATTTAAAAAAATCAGCTCAAGCGGTTGCGGAAAAACTTAAAATCGATGAATTTTATGCGGAACTTTTACCGAACGAAAAATTAGAAAAAGTTGAAGAATTAATTGACGGCAAAAATATGTTGGCATTTGCAGGCGACGGAATAAATGACGCACCCGTTTTATCAAGAGCCGATATAGGTATTGCAATGGGAGCGATAGGCTCTGACGCTGCGATTGAAGCAGCTGATGTTGTTTTAATGGATGATAATCCTCTAAAAATAGCTGCTGCAATAAAAATTTCAAAGAATTGTTTAAAAATCGTTAAAGAAAATATATGGTTTGCACTCGGAGTAAAATTTATCTGCCTGATTTTAGGTGCAATAGGTATTGCCAACATGTGGCTTGCCGTCTTTGCTGATGTCGGGGTTATGATACTATGTATTTTAAATTCTTTCAGAGCTTTATTTGTTAAAAACAATTAGCCGATTAAATTCAAACCTTGTTTTTCCAGCTGTTTTAATTTATCTACACTGAAATATGATTGCTTGTAATCGGTATCAGTAGATTTTTCTTTATATGTAACCGTAACATACCCGTCGTGACGTTGCTGCATATTTGCTATATTAGCGGGATTTACATATAATCCTTCATTTACGTTAATAAAAACAGGGGCATTTTTCATTTTTTAATCTCCTATGCAAAAATACATAGGCATAAAAAAATTAAAAAAAAATTTTTATTTGTTTTGTAATAGATTTTTTACAAAACTTAAAATGATAATGTATAATAATGTTAATGGAGAGCAAAATGGCGCAGAAAACATTATTTGAAAATACAAAAAATCAGCCTTTGGCGTCAAGATTGCGCCCCGAATCTTTAGATGAATTTGCGGGTCAGACTCATCTTTTAGGCGAGGGCAAAGTGCTCAGACGTTTAATTGAGAACGACAATATTTCATCAATGATTTTCTGGGGACCTCCGGGGGTTGGTAAAACAACTCTTGCAAGTATTATTGCGAAAAAGACTCATTCCGTATTTATAGATTTTTCTGCGGTAACAAGCGGGATAAAAGAAATTAAAGCCGTAATGCAGGAAGCCGAAGAAAACAGAACTCTCGGCGGAAAAACCATTGTTTTTGTGGATGAAATTCATCGGTTTAATAAGGCGCAGCAAGACGCTTTTCTGCCCTTTGTTGAAAAGGGAAGTATTATTTTAATCGGCGCAACAACGGAAAATCCCTCTTTTGAGGTTAACAGCGCTTTGTTATCAAGGTGCAAGGTATTTGTACTTCAACCTTTAAGTGAAGAAGATATTGTTAAACTTTTAAATAGAGCAATAACAGATGAAAGAGGATTTGGCGGACAGAAAATAAAATTTGAACCCGAAATTCTTATGATGATTGCCCGATTTGCAAACGGCGACGCAAGAAATGCTTTATCAACTCTTGAAATGGTTATTTTAAACAGCGATATAAATAAGAAAGAAGAAATAACAGTAACGAAAGAAGTTTTAGAACAGTGCATTTCAAAAAAATCATTAATATATGATAAAAACGGCGAAGAACATTATAATATAATTTCCGCGCTTCATAAATCAATGCGAAATTCAGACCCCGACGCTGCGGTGTATTGGCTTGCAAGAATGCTTGAAGCTGGCGAGGACCCGCTATATATAGCAAGGCGGGTAACAAGGTTCGCAAGTGAAGATGTGGGGCTTGCCGATCCTCATGCACTTTCTGTTGCGGTTGCGGCATATCAAGCCTGCCATTTTATAGGAATGCCAGAGTGCAGTGTGCATTTAACCCAGGCCGTAATATATATGTCAATGGCGCCAAAATCCAATGCAATGGATGTTGCGTATATGACGGCTAAAACCGATGCAATAAAACAAATAGCGGAGCCCGTTCCATTGGTTATAAGAAATGCTCCTACCAAGTTAATGAAAGAGCTTAATTACGGCAAAGGCTATCAGTATGCTCATGATACTGAAGAAAAGTTAACTAATATGCAATGTTTGCCGGATTCTTTAGCGGGGCGTGAATATTATAAGCCGACAGAACAAGGATTAGAGGCTAAATACAAAGTAAAATTACAGCAAATTAAAGATTGGAAAAAAGCTCATAAATAAAATGGATAAAAGAGAGTCATTAAGAAATTATCTGGTATATTTGAATTTTTTAAATTCAAAACTTCAAAAGTTTTTTGAGGCGCAGAAACCTTATATTTTTTGCAAAAAAGGCTGCGGGAAATGCTGCAGAAATGCTCAATTTCCCTACAGCGAAGTTGAAATAAGATATTTATTATACGGATTTACTCAATTAAGTCCCGAAATGCAGAGAAAAGTTGAAGAAAATATTTTTAAAGTAAAAAAACAAAAAGAAGAATTTAAAGGTGATAAATTTTATTATGACTGCCCGTTCTTAATTAATGATGAATGCTGTGTTTATGAATACAGAGGAATAATTTGCAGAGCTTTCGGATTAAACGCTGTTGGCTCTGACGGTAGATTTAAGGCTCCGTTTTGTGCTTTTGAGGGGTTAAATTACTCTAATGTAATTGACATCGAAAAAGGTATAATATCAAGCGAAAAATATAAGGAGTCAAAAATAGAAGTCGAACCGCTTGTTTATAATGTAAGTTATCATTTTTTAACCGACGAAGACAGTGAAAAAGCGTTTAAGTTTGAGTTCGGAGAAAAAAAGCAGTTAATAGACTGGCTTTAAAAAAAGCAAAAGTGTTAAACTTTTGCTTTTTTGTTTTTAGTTTTGAGCTTCACTGCTCATTTCCTGTTTTTTATTTTTCTTCATTAATTTAGCTATCCCGATACCAATACCGACCATAGCGCCTAACATAAATAATTTATTCATAATATTCCCTCCCGTAATTTCCTTAACATATTAACCGTTAACAACAAAATTTGCCATAACAGCAAAAAGAAAAAACAGGATAATTAAAATAAAAAGTTAAATTTGAAAAACGTCTAAATTTATAATAATATAAAGTAAAGGGGGCAGTATTGGGATTTTCGTTTATTCATGCGGCAGATATACATTTAGGCAGAACCTTGTCGGGTTTATCCGATTATGTTTATGATGAAAACATAAAAAAATTGTATAAAACCGCAGTAGAAAAAGCATTTAATAATTTAACGGATTTTGCAATAAATAACAATGTTGATTTTGTTCTTATTGCAGGTGATACATTTGATGATACGGAGCAGGATTTTGAAGCAAAACTTATACTTAAAAATGCTTTAAAACGGCTTGAAAATGCAGGGATAAAAGTATTTTTAATATGCGGAAACCATGACTGTTTAGGCTCTTATAATAAAAATACATTTAACTTTGATGAAAATTCCATAATTAAAATTGTAGGATTAAATTCTGAAAATAATGCCGAATTTCCGATAAAAGATAAATCGGGAAATGATACGGCATTATTGCATGCGGTAAGTTATGAAAAAGAAATATTTAAAGAAAATCCCGTAAAATACTTAACACCTGCAAAAAAAGGGTTATTTAATATTGGGCTGATACACTGTGATTTGGACGGAGCAAACGAAAGTCCTTATGGAGCCTGCACATACAGCGAGCTTGCCGAGTTAAATTATGATTATTTCGCCTTAGGGCATATTCATATTCCGAGTAAAACAGGCAATACAATTTGCTACAGCGGAACTATTCAAGGAAGAAATCCTAAAGAAACAGGCGCGCACGGAATAAAATATATAAAAGTCGACAAGGGAAGTATTATAGAAAACAGTTTTGTTCCAATAGATGTTATCAGGTATGAAAATCTTGAGATTGATATAACCCCCGCGCAAGATATTACGCAGGTTCCGAATATAATAACCGATGAAATCGAAAAGAAATTTCAAGATGATATATGCGAACTGTATTTAGTTAAACTTCTGTTGGCGGGTTTTGTTAAGTTCTCAAATGAACTCAATGAAGAATTTAATGAAACCGTAATTGACAGAATTAAGTCTGATTTTAATAATAAAATTATAATTTCCGAAGTTATAAATAATACAAATATAAAATATGACGAAAAATTATTGCAGTCTGATGAGGGTATGGCGGGAAAAATATTTGAGGTTATTAATAATTCCGATAAAGTTCAAAAAATTATTCAAAATACTGAAAAAGAACTTGAAAAATTAATTCAAAAGTGCGATTTAAGCGAAGAAGAAAAACAAATACTTAATGATGAAATTCAAAAAAGTGCCGTTCAAAAGTGCAAAAATATAGCAAATTCAATATACGAAAGCGAGTATAAAGAAAATTAGTATGGGAAAATTTATAATAGACGGTATATTAATTGAAAAAAGCGAAAAAGACATTCAAACGGATGTTAAATATGACTTTGGGTCGGGATTAAATATTATAAATGGGAAAAATGAAGCAGGCAAAAGCTCTTTAATGAAATTTATCAAGGAGGGATTTTTCAGAATAAAAGGAGCTGACACGGGTAAAATATACTTTACGCTTAATGATAAAAACTGCCGTGCGGATATTAAAGATTCAAAAGCCGTTGAGAAAAGATGCACTATATTTGATAACGACGGAAATGTCTGTAATTATGATATAATCAGCGCAAATATTAACCAAAATTATTTTGAACAGGGCTTTTTTATAACATTGGATGATTTAATGAAAATCCAAAATAAAGACACTTCAGAGTTAATTAATTTAATAAAAGACCCCTGCGCGGATAAATTAAGCTCTTTTATTGAAAAAATTAATGCTGATATAAATAATGTCATTTCAAAAGAAAATAATATCAGAAAAGATTTTAAGAAAATTATTGATGAAATAAATGAAAAAGATAAGCAGATTAAAGAATTTTCACAGGCTGAAAATGAATATAATCAAACTATTCTTGAAATAAAAAATATTGAAGAATTACTTTCGGTGCTTGAAAAAAAATCCGAATACCATAATTTATTATTGAAAATTAATGAACTGCAAAATCAAAAAGAGCTTCAATTAAGTGAAAAAGAAAAAATATTAACTCAATATAACCCTAAATTGTATGAAAATCAAACACAATTTGTTCAAATATTTCAAGATTGCGGAATGTATTTATCCAATAATGAAACAATTAACAAAAATAAAGATAAACTTGAAAAAATAATAAATACAATAAATTCAGGCAGAGAAAACTTAAAAATTAAATATGGTATAAGTATAGATGATAACCAAATAGAAGATTTTAATATTGGTATTAATAAAATTAATCATTTAAAAAATGTTGCGGAAAATATAAATGAAATAAAATCACAAATTGGCTCCAAACAAACTCAAAAAGAAGATGTTGAAAATGATATCATAAGATTGAAAAATGAAGCGGAAAATATTATTAATGCCGAAAAAATTAATGCTGATGAATTAAACAAAATATCAATCGAACTGCAAGACGGGCTAAAACAATACTATTTTATAACATCTAAAATAAATGAAATAAGTAAAAGCGCAGAAAAAAAAGCGTCAAATAAAAACAACATAATTATGTTCATAGTAATTGTGATATTGTCAATAATAACGGCAATGGCTTTAGGTACATTACAAAAGAATTTTAATATTGTAACAATAGGTGCGATAACTTTTGTTGTATGCTTAATCGGTTTCATTAATGCAGGGCTTTATAAAACTTGGCATAAATCAGATGAAATTAAATCTTTTGAAAAAAAATCGGATGAAATTTTGGAAGAATTAAAATTAAAAGTATTAATCTTAAATCCCGAAATCGAAAAGACGGATAAAATATTTCTGCCCTCAAAATTAGAAACCTTAAGCCAAAATTTAAGCAGAAAAACCGAAAGAATAAATAAGATAAAAAACGATATTCAATATATGCAGGAAAGGTATAATTTTGCGGAAAATAAAATAAATGAATTAAAACAGCAAATAACAGACCTTGATAATGAAAAGAAAAATATAATTGATACAAATATAATAAGTGATGAGATAAGCGCAAAGGAATGTATTGAAATAATAGAGCTTCTTCAATCACTTAAAAGCAGTTTCGCGCAAAAAAACGATATAATAAATGAAACGGATGAAGCGCAAAAATCTAATAATTTAATTATAGAAAAATTAAAATTATTTATAGAGCAAACGCAGGTCAATATAACAGCGTCAACCGATATAAAAGAAATAACCGCAGATTTAAAAGCAGTTTCGGATAAAAATAATGAATTAAAACAAGAATTGGAAATAAAAGAACATACAATAAAAAAACTGGAAGAAGAAATAACTCAATTAACACGGATAAAACTTGAAATTGAAAATAAATACTCTTTTAAACAGGGTGATATAGAAGCGGAAACGGAAAATCTTAAAAATTTAAAATCAGAAAAAGAAAAAGAAAAAAATGAAATGACCGCAAAAAAACTGAATTTGGAAAGATTTGAAAAAATCGGCGGTTTAAAAACAGAAAAAAGAATGCTCCTTGAAAAATATAAAAAAATAATAAAAAATTTAATGATAAATAAAACGGTATTGGGGCTGATTAATGAAGCAAAATCCGATTATGATAAAATTCAACCCGATATAATGAATGCGCAGAAATATTTAAAAGAACTGACGGGCGGGAAATATACAAAAATTAATCTTGAAATGCAGGAGATAGAAAGCGCGGACGGTGTAAAAATAAAGAAATGGGAAACTCTGTCACGAGGCATGCGTGAACAATTGTATCTTGCATTAAGACTTGCCTACGCTTCAAACTATTCAAAAGATAAAATAACATTAGAACCTAACGGCAGGGCAGATTTACCGGTAATTATCGATGATGCGTTTGTAAATTTTGATGATGTTAGAACAAAAAATGCACTAAAGTGCTTGGAAGAATTGTCAAAAACTAATCAAGTATTTTATTTCACCTGCCATGATGAAATATTAAATATGATTTCAAATTCCGATAAAAATATAAAAATTATAAATATATAAATAAATTTTCGTTTGGAATATACTAATAATATGAATTTTTATGCAAATGAAATACAAAAGCTGAAAGAAAAAGATAATTTTCGGCGCGTAAGTGATATTGAAGCTAAAGAGGGGAAATACATCAGAACCGCACAAGGTTTGATGTTAAATTTATCATCTAATGATTACTTAAACCTCAGCACTGATAGGGAATTAATATCAGAATTTACTCAAAAGTATAAAAGCGAAAAGGAATTTATATTTTCATCAACTTCATCAAGGTTATTAACAGGAACATCACGCTGTTACAAACGTCTTGAGGAAAATTTGGCAGGTATGTTTAAGAAAGAATCAAGCCTGCTTTTTAATACGGGCTATCAATGTAATTTGGGCGTAATCTCATCACTTGTAAACCGCGATGATGTAATATTTTCGGATAAGTTAAATCATGCAAGCATAATAGACGGCATGAGGCTTGGCGGGAGTAAATTTTACCGATATCGTCATTTGGATTACGAACATTTGGAAGAAATGCTGAAAAAATACCGAAAAGACTATAAAAAAGCAATAATAGTATCAGAGTCGGTATTCAGTATGGATGGAGATATAGGCAATCTAAAAGAATTGGTGCGGTTAAAAAAAGAATATGACTGTTATTTAATGATTGATGAAGCCCATGCATTCGGAATATTCGGCGAAAATCTTACGGGAATAGCCGAGCACGAAGAATTATTAAATGAAATCGATATAATAACTGCGACGTTAGGCAAATCATTTGCGTCAATGGGCGCATTCTGCGTTGCTGATAAAACAATAACGGATTATTTAATAAATAAAGCCAATTCGTTTATATTTTCAACTGCGCTGCCAAGCGTAAACGTAATGTGGACAAATTTTCTTCTGGAGGAAAAAATCGCAAAAGTAAAAGAACAATCAAAAAAACTTAATAAATTAATAAAATATGTACACGAATATATAAAAGACGGCGGAGAAACGCAAATACTTCCCGTAATAATAGGAAAAAACGACGACTGCGTAAAAATAGCGGAACAAATGCAATCAAAAGGCTATTACGTTTTACCGGTAAGACCTCCTACGGTACCTGAAAACACATCAAGACTGCGAATATCATTAACGGCAGATATAACAAATGAAGAAATTAAAGGATTAATTGATAAAGTAACAGAGGCAAAAAATGCACTGCAAATGGCTGAATAAAACAGGGAATAAAAATTTAACGGTATTTTTTAACGGTTGGGGAATGGATGAAAAAATAGTATCACATTTGGACTTCGGCGGTTACGATATAATAACATACAGTGATTATCGCAATTTGGATATCAATGTTCCTGATTTTTCTCAATATGATAAAAAAGTGTTAATTGCATGGTCAATGGGAGTAATGGTATGCAATTATTTTTATGAAATATTTAAGGATTTTGATAAATTTATAGCAATAAACGGCACTCCAAAAGCTATTGATGACGAATACGGGATTCCGAAAGTAATATATAATTTGACAGCCGAGAATTTTAATGAAAATTCAAGCATAAAATTTATGAAAAAAATAACACCGAAAATTGAATTGCATAACTATTGCAGCAGAAATACGGAAGAATTACAAAAAGAATTGTTATGTATAAAGGAAATAAACCCCGAAAAATATTTTAAGTTTGATAAAGCCTATGTATCACTAAAAGACAGGATAATCCCCGCAAAAAATCAAATGAAATATTGGAGTGAAAATAAAACCCCCGTAACCGAGCTTGACCTGCCTCATTACATTCTTGATGAATTTAAAAGCTGGGATGAAATTATATGATAGATAAATCACTGGTAAAAAGAAGATTTAAAAAAAGCCTAGCGAAGTACGAAGAAAATGCCGTAATACAAAAAATAATGGCGGAAAAATTAATAAAAATACTTCCTTCGGGCGAATATAATTCAATACTTGAAATCGGCTGTGCAACGGGGTTATTAACAAGAATACTAAAGAAAAATATTAAATTTAATCACTATAATGCAATAGATATAGTAGCAGAGGCTAAAGACTATATTAAACAAATTATTCCGAATGCCGAATTTATAGAGGGGGATATTGAAGAAATTACAATCAATAATAAATACGATTTAATAATATCTAATGCTTGCCTGCAATGGTGCAATAATCCCGAAAAGGTAATTGAAAAACTTAAAAAGTCATTAAATAAAGGCGGAATAATAGCAATAACATTGTTCGGGGAAGAAAATTTAAAAGAATTAAAAGAGTATTTTAAACTTGAAAGTCCTGTTTTATTTAAGCCGAATAATGTTATATTTCACGACGAGGAAAAAATAAAAATTTATTTTAATTCTCCCCTTGACATATTGAAGCATTTAAAACAAACAGGTGCAAATGCGCTTAAAAATTACAAACTCACCCGTACAATGCTGTCTGATTTTGAAAAATATCATAAAAAGCATTATAACGAGGGCGAAAAAGTATATATAACATATAATCCCGAGTATTTGATATTAAACTAAATTACTGCGGTATTGAACCGCTTGAGCGACATGCGAAGCGCGGATATTTTCAGAATTATCAAGGTCTGCAATTGTTCTTGCGAGTTTTAAAAGTCTGTCATAAGCTCTTGCGGAAAGATTAAACCTTTGAACTGCAGATTTGATAATGGATAAACCGTCATTATCAAGAGTGCAGAATTTTTTAATTAATTTTGGCGTAAGTTGAGAATTGGTTAAAATACCGAGATTTTTATATCTTTCCAGCTGAATGTTCCTTGCTTTAATAACTCTTTCACGAATTTGAGCTGAAGTTTCAGCTTGCTCCGATTTATATGATGTAAGTTCATCAAGATTTAACCTCGGAACATCAATAATAATGTCAATCCTGTCTAATAACGGGCCTGAAAGTTTGGCTCTGTATTGTTTAATTTGGAACTCTGAACAGGTGCATTTTTTCTCGCTGTCGCCGTAGAACCCGCACGGGCATGGGTTCATTGCTGCGAGTAATATAAAATCAGAGGGGAATTCAAGTCTTAATTTAGCTCTTGAAACAACAATTTTTCCATCCTCAAGCGGCTGTCTTAAAACTTCCAGTACCGAGCGCGGAAACTCAACAAATTCATCAAGAAATAAAACACCCCTATGGGCAAGGGTAATTTCCCCCGGTTTTGGTGTTGAACCTCCGCCGATAATACCGACAGCAGAAGCAGTATGGTGAACAGATCTAAACGGACGTCTCGTAATTAAAGGCTTATCGGGATTGACAAGCGCACTGACGGAATAAATTTTAGTCAGTTCAATAGATTCATCAAAAGTCAAAGGCGGAAGAATAGATGGGAAACATTTAGCAAGTAAAGTTTTTCCTGCACCCGGAGAACCCGACATTAACAAATTATGAGCTCCTGCGGCTGCAATTTCCATAGCTTTTTTAGCTTTAGTCTGCCCTTTAACGTCTTTAAAATCAAAAGAAGAACCGAAGTTAAAATCGTCGTTCATAAAATCTTCAATATTAACAGTAGTCGGCTGAATTTCTTTATAATCGGGTGATGATGAATTAAAATGATTAACAATATCGGTAAGAGTTTTAGCGCCGAGAATATTCAAATCCGAAATAATAGCGGCTTCTTTAGCGTTATCCGAAGGGAGTACAATGGTTTTAATACCTTGTTCTCTAAGCCCCGCCGCGATAGGCAGAACACCCGCAACTGCTCTAAGTGAGCCGTCAAGGGATAATTCTCCGATAAATGCCGTTTGACTGAAATCTATATTGGGAATAACGCCGTTTTTAACAAGAATACCTACTGCAATGGGTAAATCATAGTAGCTTCCCATTTTTTTAATATTAGCGGGAGCCAAATTAATTACTACTTTTTTATTGGGAAATTCAAACCCCGAATTTTTAATGGCAGAGCGGACGCGTTCTTTTGCCTCGCTGATAGCGGTATCAGGCAGTCCGACAATAGAAACGGAGGGTAGTGAGTTATTCAAATCGACTTCAACGAGAATTTTATAAACATCAAGTCCTATAACGCTGGCTGTTAAAATTTGAGAAATCACGATAAACCCTTACAATACAATCTATGTAAGTAAGTATATAACATAAATCGGGGGAGGTTCAATATATTAATGAAAACAAATGTAAAGAAATGTAAAAATATTGAATTAAACAAGCATAAAAAAAAATTCACGGTCATTAAAGAAAATGTAAGACTCATAAAAGTCTAAAACTGAACAACTATCTACCAAAACTAACCTAGTTAACGCTCTTTTCCAAAAAAAAGAGCTTTTTTTTGCGGTTTTTCCGCAGGGTGGAGCGAAGCGAACCCGAGGGAGCAACAACCCGACCGAGCGGAAAAATCCGAAAGGGGTTTGAAAGCGAGGTTGCAGGGGTTGTGCGAACAGGAAAAACCAAGAGGC